>NZ_JBEXHY010000009.1:0-89913 GCF_040608295.1 Micromonospora sp. NPDC005197
CTCGCCCGTGGAGATCTTGGACAGTTTCCGTTAGCTCGTAACGGAAACTGTCCAAGATCTGGGGCGGGGCAAGAGCGGCCCCGGCACGAACGGGTCCGCCGGGTCTCGGGTCCTTGCCGGCCGCGCTGTCTATGACCACCTTGCGATCAGTGCTTATAATGTGGGAAACCTGTCTCAATTTATGGGAGACTGCGATGAGCGTGGTGGACGTCTTCGACGCGGTGGCCGGTACCTATGACGAGGCCCGCCGACGGCTCGTGCCCTGCTTCGACGCGTTCTACGGCACCGCCGTCGAGGTGGCTGCGCCGCCGCTGCGCGCCGCGCTGGCCGCCGGCCGTACCCCCGAGGTGTTGGATCTGGGCGCGGGCACCGGCCTGCTCTCGCTGCTGCTCGCCGCGGCGGTGCCCGGGGTCCGGCTGACCCTGGTGGACGCCGCACCGGCGATGCTCGCCCGCGCCGCCGACCAGTTGAACGCGCGGTCCGTGCCACACCGAACGGTCCGGGCCGACCTGGCGGACGAGTTGCCGCCGGGCCGGTACGACGCGGTGGTCAGCGCCCTGGCGATCCACCACCTGGACGACGCCGGCAAGCGCGCGCTCTACCGGCGGGCCGCCGAGGCGCTGACACCCGGCGGGGTGTTCGTCAACGCCGAGCAGGTCGCTGGCCCCACCCCGGCGCTGGACCGGCGCTACGACGAAGTCTGGACAGCCAGGATCACCGAGCTGGGCTCGTCCCCCGAGGAGATCGCCGCCGCCCGGGAACGGATGAGCCACGACCGCCCGGCGACCGTGGCCGACCAGTGCCGGTGGCTCGCCGAGGCGGGCCTGGTCGACGTCGACTGTTTCTTCAAGGAGTGGCGCTTCGCGGTGTTCGGCGGCCGGGCCGGGTAATCCCGGCGGAATGTACGTTTCGCCGCCCCGGGGCGAGTCGATGGGCGTGGGGATGACTGGTGGTCATACCGCTGGGTAGTCTCAGCGGCATGACTGCCAAGGTGACATTGTCGTTCACGGACGAGACGATCGAGGAGGCCCGACGCTTCGCCAAGCGCGAAGGGCTGTCCCTCTCGGCGTGGATGGACCAGGCCGCCCGCGAGAAGGCGCTGCGCGAGGTGTTCACCGCGCACGCCGCCGCCGTGGGTCGTGCCGGCCTCGACCTGGAGTCCGCCGCCCTCGCCGACGCCCGCGAGGTCGGCATGGTCAACGATCTCTACTCCGGCGGACGGCCGCGTGCTGCGTAGGGGTGAGGTCTGGCGCATCGAGGGCGCCCGGGAACGCCTCGGGCTCGTGATCAGCTCGGACGTCTACAACTCCACAGACGTGCCCATCGTGATCGTGGTCGAGGTGGTCGAGGAATCACTGCTGCGCGACTCACCCCTTGCCGTGCCGATGGGCCGGTACGTGGTGATGCCCGACCGGATCTCCGCACCGATGAAGAAATGGTTCACCGACTGCGTGGACGTCGCCGACACCGAGACCATGCTCCGGGTCGGCCGCGCCCTGCGCATCCTCCAGCAGCTCTGAGCCATCGGACCTCACCATCGCCGCCGGCCCGTGGTGCGGTAGGCGTTTCCGGGTCGACCCGTGACGGGCACTGCCAGGTAATCCCGCCTTTCCTAGCGTTCCTCCTCGTCGCATCGACGAGGAGGAGCCGCCGTGAGCACGCTCACCAGCACCGCAGTCCGGTGGCGGCAACCTCGGCGTGCCCGCGGTGCAGCTGGTCGGGCTGGCGGTGCTCGCCACCGCCGGCGCCGCGTACCCCCGGTTGGTGCCCGCGGTCTACCTGCCGCTGATCGTGCTGGCCGCGCTGGCGGCGGCCCGCTGGCTGGACACCGTGCCCGGCGCGCGCAACGAGCCCGGGTCGCTGCGCGAGGCTGCCCGGGACCCGCACACCTGGATCATGTCGCTGCTCTACATCGGCACCTTCGGCTCGTTCATCGGGTTCGGCTTCGCGTTCGGCCAGGTGCTCCAGCTCCAGTTCGCCGAGCGGTTTCCCACAGCCGTCGACGCCGCCTGGCTGACCTTCCTCGGGCCGCTGGTGGGCTCGCTGATCCGGCCGCTGGGCGGCCACCTCGCCGACCGGCTCGGCGGAGCGCGGGTGACCTTCTGGAACTTCGTGGCGATGGCGATCGGCGCCGGCACGGTGCTGTACGCGGCCCGCGAGCGCTCGTTCGGGCTCTACCTGGCCGGCTTCCTCGCCCTCTTCTCCGGTGTCGGCAACGGCTCCACGTACAAGATGATCCCGGCGATCTTCCAGGCCCGGGCGGCGGACGCCGTGGCCACCGGCACACGTGACCCGGAGGCCGCCGCGCGGTGGGCGCGGCGGATGACCGGCGCGTTGATCGGCATCGCCGGCGCGATCGGCGCCTCCGGCGGGGTGCTGGTCAACATCGCCTTCCGCCAGTCGTTCCTCGGCTCCGGCAACGCCGATTCCGCCTACCTGGCGTTCATCGGCTGGTACGCGCTGTGCTGCGCGGTGACCTGGTTCGTCTACCGGCGTCCGGGGTCCCATCGGCTCGCCGGGGTGTGATCCGGGTCATGACCGGCGCGTCGCCGCGCGGCATCCCACCCCCGTTTTGACCTGCCGATGGGGCGCCGGGTATCGTTGCCTGCTGTTGTACGACATCCAGAGGCGTGCCCTATCAGGTACGCTTGGTCGTTCGTGCGCGCTGGTCCGGCCTGCTAGATCTGGTCACCTCGGCGCGCGACCCCAGACCGACGACGAGACAAGGTAGACCTGTGCGTACGTACAGCCCGAAGCCGGGTGAGATCGAGCGTCAGTGGCACGTCATCGACGCCTCTGATGTCGTGCTGGGCCGCCTGGCCACCCACGCCGCCACGTTGCTGCGTGGTAAGCACAAGCCGACTTTCGCGCCGCACGTCGACACGGGCGACTTCGTCGTCATCGTGAACGCGGGCAAGGTTGCGCTGACCGGCAACAAGCGCCAGACCAAGGTCGCTTACCGCCACTCGGGTTACCCGGGTGGTCTGAAGCAGGTCGGCTACGACGAGCTGCTGACCAAGCGCCCCGAGCGGGCCATCGAGCTGGCCGTGAAGGGGATGCTCCCGCACAACAAGCTCGGCCGTCAGCTGATCAAGAAGCTGAAGGTCTACGCCGGTGCCGAGCACCCGCACCTCGCGCAGCAGCCGGTGCCGTTCGAGATCAAGCAGATCGCGCAGTGAGCGCGGGCGAAGGAAGCAGCATGACCGACATCATCGAGACCGAGGTCGCCCCGGAAGCCCCCGAGGCTACCGAGGCGCCGGCGCCCGTCACCCGCGCGCCTCGTGGTGACCGGCCGATCCAGACCGTGGGCCGCCGCAAGGAGGCCATCGTCCGGGTCCGCATCGTCCCGGGCACCGGCAAGATCACCTGCAACGGGCAGGACCTCGAGGCGTACTTCCCGAGCAAGGTGCACCAGCAGCTCATCAAGGACCCGCTGGTCACCGCCGAGAAGCTCGACCAGTTCGACGTCATCGCCAACCTGCGTGGCGGCGGCACCACCGGCCAGGCCGGTGCGCTCCGGCTGGGCATCGCCCGCGCGCTGATCATCAGCGAGCCGGACGACCGCCCGGCCCTCAAGAAGGCCGGCTTCCTGACCCGGGACGCCCGGGTCAAGGAGAGCAAGAAGTACGGCCTCAAGAAGGCCCGTAAGGCTCCCCAGTACTCGAAGCGCTGATCTTTCCCAGCGCGTTGTACTTCTGACGGACGGCCGGTCCGCCTCCCCTCGACCGGGGAGGTGGGCCGGCCGTTCCGCTTTCTCCTTCTCGGTAGTGCTCATCGGAGGTTGGCGGGTATGGGTCGGTTGTTCGGCACGGACGGCGTACGCGGGCGGGCGAACGCGGATCTCACCCCCGAATTGGCGCTCGCGCTCGCCGTGGCCGCCGCGCACACACTCGCCGAGACGGACCGCAGCCACCCGCCGCTCGCCGTGGTCGGCCGGGACACCCGGGCCAGCGGCGAGATGCTGGAGGCCGCCGTCGTGGCCGGGCTGACCAGCGCCGGCGCCAACGTGGTACGCGTCGGCGTGCTGCCCACCCCGGCCGTGGCGTTCCTCACCGCCGAGGCGAAGGCCGACCTCGGAGTGATGCTCTCCGCGTCGCACAACCCCATGCCGGACAACGGCATCAAGCTCTTCGCCGCCGGCGGGCACAAACTGCCCGACGAGATCGAGATGCGGATCGAGGCGGCCGTCGAGACGAACGCCACCACCGCCTGGGACCGGCCGGTCGGCGCCGGCGTCGGCCGGGTGCACGACCTGCTCGACGGTGCGGACCACTACATCCAGCACCTCGTCGGCACCGTGCCGCACCGGCTCGACGGGATCAAGGTCGTCGTCGACTGCGCCAACGGCGCCGCCGCCGAGGTCGCGCCCGTCGCGTACCGGGAGGCCGGGGCCGAGGTCATCGCGATCCACGCCGAGCCCGACGGGCTGAACATCAACGACGAGTGCGGCTCCAACCACATCGAGGCGCTGCGCGAGGCCGTCGTCGAGCACGGCGCCCACCTGGGCATCGCCCACGACGGTGACGCCGACCGCTGCCTGGCGGTCACCGCCGACGGCGACGAGGTCGACGGCGACCAGGTGATGGCGATCCTCGCGCTGGCCATGCGCGACGCCGGCACGCTCACCCAGGACACCCTGGTGGCCACCGTGATGAGCAACCTCGGCCTGCGGCTGGCGATGTCCGCGCAGGGCATCCGGCTGATCGAGACCAAGGTCGGCGACCGGTACGTGCTGGAGGAGTTGCGCGCCTCCGAGCTGGCGCTCGGTGGCGAGCAGAGCGGCCACATCGTCATGCCCGCGCACGCCACCACCGGCGACGGGGTCCTCACCGGCCTGCACCTGATGGCCCGGATGGCCGCGACCGGCAGATCCCTGGCCGAGCTGGCCTCCGTCGTCACCAAGCTGCCGCAGGTGCTGATCAACGTCCCGGTCGGCGACCGCACCGTCGGCGCCGCCGCGCCGGCCGTCCGTGCCGAGGTCGAGCGGGCCGAGGCGGAGCTGGGCGAGACCGGCCGGGTGCTGCTGCGCCCGTCGGGCACCGAACCGCTCGTCCGGGTGATGGTCGAGGCCGCCACCGAGGCGACCGCCCGCGAGGTCGCCGAGCGCATCGCCGACCTGGTACGCACCGCCAGCCCCGCCGGGTCGTAGTCGAGTGGACCGGGGCTTTGGCCCGGCGCGTCAGCGGGTCAGGGCGCGCAACCGGGTGACCGCCTCGGTCAGCACCTCCGGACGCTTGCAGAACGCGAACCGGACCAGTCGTCGGCCGGCCTCGGCGTCGTCGTAGAAGACCTGGGTCGGCACGGCCACCACGCCGCAGCGCTCCGGCAGCGACCGGCAGAACTCCACCCCGTCCGAGCCGCCGAGCGGGGTGATGTCGGCGGTGACGAAATACGTCGCCTCCGACGTCAGCACCTCGAAACCGGCGTCGGTGAGGCCGCCCACGAGCTGGTCGCGGCGCTGCTGGAGCCCGTCGCGGAAGCCTGTGTAGTAGTCGTCGGGCAGGGCCAGCGCCACGGCGACCGCAGGTTGCAGCGGAGCGGCGTTGACATAGGTGAGGAACTGCTTCACCCGCAGCACGGCCGAGACCAGCGCCGCCGGGCCGCTCACCCAGCCGACCTTCCAACCGGTGCAGGAGAACGTCTTGCCGGCCGACGAGATGCGCAGCGTCCGCTCCCGCATCCCGGGCAGCGCGGCCAGCGGCACGTGCGGACCGGACGCGTCCGTGAACACCAGGTGCTCGTAGACCTCGTCGGTGACCGCGTACGCGCCGTACTCCTGACACAGCTCGGCCACCAGCGCCAGCTCGGTCGGCGTGAACACCTTGCCGGTCGGATTGTGCGGTGAGTTGAGCAGCACCAGTCGGGTACGCGGCCCGAACGCCGCCCGCAGCGCCGCCGGGTCGAAGGCGTACCGGCCGTCCGCGGCGGGACGCAGCGTGACCGGCCGCCGGACCGCGCCGGCCAGCGCGATCGAGGCGGCGTACGAGTCGTAGTACGGCTCGAAGCAGACCACCTCGTCACCCGGCTCGCACAGCGCGAGGATGCTGGCCGCCACCGCCTCGGTCGCGCCCGCCGTGATCACGATCTCGCCGTCCGGGTCGTACGACAGGTCGTGGAACCGCCGCTGGTGGGCCGCGACGGCCGCGCGCAGGGCGGGTATCCCCGGACCGGGCGGGTACTGGTTGTGCCCGCCGCGCAGCGCCTCGGCGGCGGCGGCCAGCATCTCCGGCGGGCCGTCCGTGTCCGGGAAGCCCTGGCCCAGGTTGACCGCCCCGGTCCGTACGGCGAGGGCGGACATCTCGGCGAAGATCGTCGTGCCGAACGGCCGCATCCGGGCCACCAGCGGGTCGACATCGGTGCTCGTCGTCACCTGCGCCAGCCTACGGGCACCCGGCGGCGCAACCCCAGCCTCACTCGGGCTCGCAGCGGGTCATCCAGTACCCCTGGCTTTTGTCGATCACCGGCTTTCCGGCGCCGGTGATCGTGATCGTGCAGTCGAGGGGCTTCTCGGCCACGCCGTCGGGCCAGGTCGCCTCCACCATGACCCGGCTCTGGCCGTTGGTCCGGATGGTCGTGCGCCACGGCAGCTTCGCGCTGTCGACGTGGATGAGATCACTCTCGGCGTCGTAGTAGGCGATGTCCGCCTCACCCACGCCGGACACCTGGTAGACCACGGTCACCGGCGCGGGCCCCGACGTCGGTTGCGTGATCGGCTTCTTGGTGGGCCCGGCGGTGGTGGTCTCCGGATCGGTGGGCGCGGTGGGCTCCGGCGCGACGCTCGGCGGCCAGCCGTCGTCGTCGAAGGGGCCGGTGTCGTACGGGTCCTCGGCCACCGGCTCCCCGACGAACTGCCCGACCAGGGGCCCGGCCACGCAGAAGCAGCCGCAGACGGCGAGGGTGAGCGCCGCGACGACCGCGACGACGATCCCGACCACGCGACCGTTGCCGCCGGAGGGGCGACCGGCCGGCGGATAGCCGGGATAGAGGTAGGGCGGTGGATAGCCGGGTGGTGGGTAACCCGGCGGTGGGTAACCCGGCGGCGGATAGGCGGCCGGGATGGGTGCCGGCGACGGGGGTGGTGGCCAGGGAGCCGCCGCGGTGGGCGTCCACGAGGTTCCGGTGGGATCGGGTGTCCACGGCGCGGAGGGCGACGCGGGTGTCCACGGCGGTGGGGGTGCCCAGGGCTGGCCCGGGGCCAGTGGGTCGGGCATCGGGAAAGAGCCCGGCGCGGCCCAGTCGGACGGCGGCGTCGCCGGCTGTCCCGCCGTCGGATCCGGCGGCGTCGGGGTTGGTTCCGGGGGTGACGTCGGGGGCACCTCGGGTGGGGGCGCGTCGGACATGGCTGCTCCGGGCGGGAGTGGGTATGGGGCCAACGGGCCAGGGGAGCGCGCGCCGAGCCCGCCGGAAGACTGTCGTACCCGCTGGCCGTCCGCAACCCCGTTGCTGCGGTGGCACCGCGACCGGTCCGGTGACACTCGTCCCATTGCGGCCCGCCCACCACCGATCGCTCAAATTCGGTGCTTGTTTAGCCGACTTTCGAGCACCCATGCTGAGCGAAACTGGGTTAGGCTGCGGGCCATGTGTGGAATCGTGGGATACGCGGGCGGGCGCCCGGCACTGGGCATCGTGCTCGACGGGCTGCGGCGGCTGGAATACCGGGGCTACGACTCGGCGGGCGTGGCGATCGTCTGCGACGACCAGCTGCTGACCGAGAAGAAGGCCGGCAAGCTCGCCAACCTGGAGAAGGTGCTCTCCGAGCGCGCCGCCGACGACCCGACCTCCTGCGCGGCCAGCCCGATCGGCATCGGTGACGGCACCACCGGCATCGGGCACACCCGGTGGGCCACCCACGGCGGGCCGACCGACCGCAACGCCCACCCACACCTGGCCCCCGACGGGCGCGTCGCGGTGATCCACAACGGCATCATCGAGAACTTCGCCAAGCTCCGCGCCGAACTGGAGGCCGACGGCGTCCAGTTCACCAGCGACACCGACACGGAGTGCGCCGCGCACCTGCTCTCCGCCGCGCTGGCCGACCTGCGCGCCGCCGGCCAGCCGGACAGTCCGCAGCTGCTCGCCGCCGGCATGCGCGTCGTGTGCCAGCGGCTGGAGGGCGCGTTCACCCTGCTCGCGGTCGACGCCGGGGTGCCCGGCGCGGTCGTCGGCGCCCGGCGCAACTCGCCGTTGGTCGTCGGCCGCGGCGAAGGGGAGAACTACCTGGCCAGCGACGTGGCCGCGTTCATCGAGCACACCCGGGAGGCGGTGGAGCTGGGTCAGGACCAGATCGTCCTGATCACCGGCGACAGCATCGAGATCACCGACTTCGACGGTCAGCCCGCCAGCGGCAAGGACTTCCACATCGACTGGGACTCCTCGGCCGCCGAAAAGGGTGGCTACGACTGGTTCATGCTCAAGGAGATCGAGGAGCAGCCGCAGGCCATCGCCGACACGCTGCTCGGCCGGCTCACCGAGACCGGTGAGATCGCCCTCGACGAGGTCCGCCTCAGCGACCAGGATCTGCGCGACGTCGACAAGATCTTCATCGTGGCCTGCGGCACCGCGTACCACGCCGGCATGGTCGCCAAGTACGCCATCGAGCACTGGACGCGGATCCCCTGCGAGGTGGAGCTGGCCAGCGAGTTCCGCTACCGCGACCCGGTGCTCGACCGGTCCACGCTGATCGTGGTGATCTCGCAGTCCGGCGAGACGATGGACACGCTGATGGCGCTGCGCCACGCCAAGGAGCAGAAGGCCCGGGTGCTGGCGATCTGCAACACCAACGGCTCGACCATCCCCCGCGAGTCCGACGCCGTGCTCTACACCCACGGCGGGCCGGAGATCGCCGTCGCCTCCACCAAGGCGTTCCTCACCCAGGTCGTCGCCTGCTACCTGATCGGTCTGCACCTGGCCCAGGTCCGCGGGATCAAGTTCGCCGACGAGGTCGGCGCGGTGGTCGCGCAGTTGCAGGACATCCCGGGCAAGCTGCGCGAGCTGCTCGACCGGATCGAGCCCGTCCGTGAGCTGGCCCGGGAGCTGAAGTCCGAGCCGACAGTGCTGTTCATCGGCCGGCACGTCGGCTACCCGGTGGCCCTGGAGGGCGCGCTGAAGCTGAAGGAGCTGGCGTACATGCACGCCGAGGGCTTCGCCGCCGGTGAGCTGAAGCACGGCCCGATCGCACTGATCGACAAGGGCACCCCGGTGATCTGCGTGGTGCCGTCGCCGGTGGGCCGGGGGATGCTGCACGACAAGGTCGTCTCCAACATCCAGGAGGTCCGGGCTCGTGGCGCGCGGACCATCGTGATCGCGGAGGAGGGCGACGAGGCCGTCGTCCGGTACGCCGACCACCTGATCTACGTGCCGCGTACGCCGACCCTGCTGGCCCCACTGGTCACCACGGTGCCGTTGCAGGTGCTCGCCGCCGAGATCGCCGCCGCCCGGGGGCACGACGTGGACCAGCCCCGCAACCTGGCCAAGTCGGTCACCGTCGAGTAGCGCGTCGTCAGCGGCCCAGCACCACGCGGGCCATCCCGTCCAGCGCCGGGTTGTCCGGCTCCCAGTAGCCGGTGTGCCCGCCGCGACCGCTGGGGAACACCCGGCCGCCGAACCCGGGGTCGGCCGGGTCGTGACCGAACCACAGCTCGTGGCCGGTCCGATCCGGCCACCCCAGCACGGCGGCGAGCGGAGCGGCGCCCAGCAGGACCCGGCGGCCCAGCTCGTCCACCGGCCGGGCCAGGCGGATCACGTCGTCCGGAGCGCTGCTGGCCCACACCTCTGCGGCCGGTACGCCAAGCTCGGCGGCGTGCGCCGCACCGACCCCCGGTGAGCCGACGAACATCAACGCGTCGGCCGCCAGCCCGTGCTCCCGGGCGGCGATGCCCACCACCAGCGACCCGTAGCTGTGCCCGAGCACGGTCTGCCGCGCCGGCGGCCCCTCGTGGGTGGCGCGCAGCCCCTCCTGGAAGCGGTGCAGCGCCCCGCCGGCGTCCCGGGCCTGGCCGGCCGACGCCGCCTCGGTCAGGAAGTCCGGTGCGTCGTAGTCCAGCCACAGCACCGCCGCGCCGCGCTCACCCGGCGCGAGCGTCGCGCAGCGCTCCAGCACCCGGGCCGCTCGACCCAGCTCGCCGGGGGCGTCGTCCAGCCCGGCGGTCATTCCCGGCACGTACGTCAGCACCCGGTCGGCGTGGTCCGGGTCGCCGAGCGCCATCACCACCCGACCCTCACCGGCCGGATCCAGCCCCAGCAGGTACGCCCGTGGTTCCCCGGTCGCCAGGCGCTCGGTGAGCGTGTCCAGGCCGGCCAGCCGCGCCGCCACCGCGCGCAGCCGCAGCGACGCGAGCGGCCCCGGCGGCACCCGGGCCAGCAACCGCCGACGCTCGGCCAGCAACTCCGCGCGCCGCGCACCGAGCCGCAGGCGGTTGGCCTGGTCGCGGGCGGCCACCGGCACCCCGTCCAGGCTGCCGACGAGGGCCGGCTCGTGCCCGACCAGCCACCGACGCTGCGCCGGGGTCAACCCGGACCACCAGGCGCGCACCAGCGCCGGCGTCGCCCCGGAGGCCGGTCGGCCGGGCGGCGGTGGGGACGCCCAACCGGTGCCGGCGGCCCGGGCCAGCTCGTCCAACCGGTCGGCGGCCTGCCGGTCCGCCGCGTCGGCCAACTCCAGCGCGCCCCGCAGCGCCGCCGCCACCCCGGCCGGCTCGGTCGGTCGGGGACGAGTCGGATCGACGTGCACGCCACCGGACCGGTCCACCACCAGGCCGGCCGCGTCGGCCCGGGCGACCGCCTCGGCGAGCCGCGCCTTTGCCACCACGAGGCACCCGGCCAGCTCGGACAGCACCTGATCGGCCTCGATCAGCGCGGGCGCCACCGAGGTCACCTCGCCCCGCAGGCCGCCCAGCCGAGCGTCCGCCGCCACCGCGGCCGCGCCGGACCAGCCGCCCCGCAACCGCCCGGCGGAACCGGCCAGCTCGCCGGCGTGCCGCTCGACCGGACCGGTCAGCCCGGCCCAGGCCGCCCCGGCCGCCCGCCAGCCGCCCGGATCGGCGGCCCAGAGCTGCCGGTAGCCGACCCCGCTCACCGGGGCAGGACGGCGAACCGGCCGGCAGCCCGGTCGTCCACCGTCTCGTACGCCTCGGCTGCGGCCCGGACCCCACCAGCGGTCGCCGCCACGTCCGCTCCCAGTCGGCAGAACCACGCGTGCGCGGCCGACTCCAGCCCCGCCAGAGCCGTGGCGGCCCGCCAACCCGGCGCCGGCACCAGCAGGCCGGGCACTCCGGCCAGACCCCACGCCAGCCGGTACGCCTCGTCGTCGAGCGCACCGGCCACGGCGCGCAGCTCCTGCGGCCGGACGGCGAACGGCTCCTCGGTCATGACCCCCACCCCCGTGCACGATCGGCATCCACGCGCTGACGCTAGGCAGGGTCGGGCCGTGCCGGAGTGCCCTGTGGACAGCCGGCTGCGGCCGTACCCCGGTGTGTCCACAGGCGTTGCCCACGGCGGGCCCGACGGCTAATCTGCCGCCTCGGCCGCCGGTAGGGTGGTCTGGTGATCGTCGCTGTCGGCATCGACGTCGTCCTGGTCGACCGGTTCACCCGGTCCCTGGCGCGGACGCCGCTGCTTGCCGACCGGCTCTTCACCGCGGCCGAGCGGGCCACCCGCTCCGGCACCCCACGCTCGCCCGAGTCGCTCGCCGCCCGGTTCGCCGCGAAGGAGGCCGTCGCCAAGGCGCTCGGCGCCCCGGCCGGGCTGAGCTGGCACGACTGCGAGATCGTGCCCGATAGGGCTGGCCGGCCCTGGCTGACCGTCTCGGGCACCGTCGCGGCGGCGGCCGTCGAGCGGGGGATCAACCACTGGCACCTCTCGCTGTCGCACGACGGCGGGATCGCGTCGGCGATGGTGGTCGCGGAACGGTGACGTCGGCCGGGTGGCCAGGGCGGCCCACTCGCGAGCGGAATGGGGCACGGTGACATGAGAGCGGTGTGGCGGGCGGCCGACGTACGGGCAGCCGAGGCGGGGCTGAGGGGCACACTGCCGGAGGGCACGCTGATGCAGCGGGCCGCCTCCGGGTTGGCCCGCCGGGCCGCCCTGCTGCTCGCCGAGCGGGGCGGGGTGTACGGCGGCCGGGTGCTGCTGCTCGTCGGCTCCGGCGACAACGGCGGTGACGCCCTCTACGCCGGGGAACGGTTGGCCCGCCGGGGCGTCGAGGTGTCCGCCCTGCTGCTCGCCCCGGGGCGGGCGCACGCCGCGGGGCTGGCCGCGCTGCGCGCCGCCGGTGGCCGGCTGGTCGACCGCCCGGCCGGTTCCGTCGACCTGGTCCTCGACGGCATCGTCGGGATCGGTGGCGCGGGCGGGCTGCGGGCGAGCGCGGACGAGGTGGTCCAGCGCCTCGACGACCTGCGCGGGCGCGACGGCGCTCGGGCCACCGTGCTGGCCGTGGACGTGCCGAGCGGGGTGGCGGTGGACACCGGGCACGTGCCGCTGGTCGCGTCCGGCCGGCCCGCCGCGGTCCGCGCCGACGTGACGGTGGCCTTCGGCGCGTTGAAGCCCGCCCTGGTGGTCGGACCGGCAGCGGTCCTGGCCGGGCACGTGGAGCTGGTCGACATCGGGCTGCGGCCCTGGCTGCGGGGCACTCCCGCGCTGCGGGTCACCGAATGGTCCGACCTCGTGCAGTGGTGGCCGCAGTTGGGCGCGGCGTCGGAGAAGTACACGCGGGGCGTGGTCGGGGTGGCGACCGGCTCGGCGACGTATCCGGGCGCGGCTGTGCTCTCCGTCGGCGGGGCGCTCGCCGGGCCGACGGGGCTGGTCCGCTACGCCGGCGGCGCTCGGGCCGAGGTGCTGCACCAGCACCCCTCGGTGATCGCCACCGGGCGGGTCGCCGACGCCGGCCGGGTGCAGGCCTGGGTGTGCGGCTCGGGGCTGGGCACCGGCGACGACGCGGCGGCCGAGCTGCGGGCCGTCCTGGCCGCCCCGGTGCCGGTGGTGCTCGACGCGGACGCGTTGACCCTGCTTGTGGACGGCTCGCTCGCCGACCGGCTGCGCGGCCGGGACGCGCCGATCGTGGTCACCCCGCACGACCGGGAGTTCACCCGGCTGTGCGGGGAGGAGCCCGGCGCCGACCGGGTCGGGGCCGCGCTGCGGCTGGCCGCCTGGATGAACGCGGTGGTGCTGCTCAAGGGGGACCGCACGGTGATCGGCACGCCGGACGGCCGGGCGTACGTCAACCCGACCGGCACCCCGGCGCTGGCCACCGGCGGCACCGGCGACGTGCTGGCCGGGCTGCTCGGCTCGCTCCTGGCGGCCGGGGTGCCGGCGGACCGGGCGGCGGCCTCGGCCGCGTACCTGCACGGGCTCGCCGGTCGGGAGGCGGCCCGCGGCGGCCCGGTGACCGCGCCCGACGTGGCGACCGCCCTGCGCCCGGTCGTCGCCCGGCTGGGCTGATCGTCGCTGTTCGGGGCCGGTTGGCCGGCTCGGCGGGCCGGGCCGTGCGTCGCCGCCCACCCGGATCAGGGCGGAAAGTAGGCTGGGCGTATGTGGCAGGCCGAGGTACGCGTCGATCTTGATGCGATCCGCGAGAACGTGAGCCGGCTCCGCTCCGGCACCACCGCCGAGCTGATGGCGGTGGTCAAGGGCGACGGGTACGGCCACGGGATGATCCCGTCCGCCCGCGCGGCGCTGGACGCGGGGGCCGACTGGCTCGGCGTGTGCACCCTCGACGAGGCGCTCACGCTGCGTCGGGCCGGGATCACCGCGCCGGTGCTGGCGTGGTTGCTCGCGCCGGGGCTGCCGCTGCACGAGGGGGTCGGCGCCGGGGTGGACCTCGCCGCCGCCAGCCTGCCGCAACTGGACGAGATGATCGAGGCGAGCCGGCGTGCCGGACGCCCGGCCCGACTGCACCTGAAGATCGACACGGGGCTGTCCCGGGGCGGCGCCACCGTCGCCGACTGGCCGGCGCTGCTCGACGCCGCCGCGAAGGCCCAGGCCGACGGCCTGGTCGAGGTGGTCGGCGTGTGGAGCCATTTCGTGTACGCGGACATGCCCGGCCATCCGACCACGGACCGGCAGCTCGCCGTCTTCCACGAGGGGCTGGCCATGGTCGAGCAGGCCGGGCTGCGCCCCCGCTGGCGGCACCTGGCCAACTCGGCGGCCACCCTGACCCGCCCGGACACCCACTTCGACCTGGTTCGCCCCGGGCTGGCCGTCTACGGTCTGTCCCCGGTGGCCGGCGAGACGTACGGGCTGCGGCCGGCGATGACCGCGCGGGCCCGGGTGATGCTCACCAAGCGGGTGCCCGCCGGCACCGGCGTCTCGTACGGGCACACCTACACGACCGAGGCCGACGCGAATCTCGCCGTGGTGCCCCTCGGGTACGCCGACGGTGTGCCCCGGCACGCGTCCAACACCGGGCCGGTGCAGCTCGCCGGTGCGCGGCGGACGATCTCCGGGCGCGTCTGCATGGACCAGTTCGTGATCGACTGTGGTGACGACCCGGTGGCCGACGGCGACGTGGCGACCCTGTTCGGCAGCGGTGCCGACGGCGAGCCGACGGCCGACGACTGGGCCGAGGCGGTCGGCACGATCAACTACGAGATCGTCACCCGGTTCGGCAGCACGCGGGTGCCGCGCGTCTACGACGGCGAGCGCTCGCCGTGAGCGCGAGGAGTGAGCCGGGGTTGCGAGCCCCGCAGTCGCGAACAAAGGTGACGCCGTGACGTACCGCATCCCGCGGCCGCGGACCGCCGCCGGCCGGGTCGCCGGCCTGGTCGGCGCCGCGGGCGGAGTGGCGGCGGCCGGCCTGGCCGCCGGCGTCGCGACCGAACGCACCCTGGTCCGCCGGCTCAAGGCCGACCCGGCCGACCGCTACGCGCACGAGAGGTTCGGCGAGCAGCGGTACGACGACGCGTTCCGGCTGGAGCTGCCGGACGGCACCGACATCCACGTCGAGGTGGTCGAGCCGACCCGCCCGGTGCCGGGGCACCCGACGGTGGTGCTGGTGCACGGCTTCTGCCTGGACATGGGCACCTTCCACTTCCAGCGCCGGATGCTCGCCGCGCGCGGCGACTACCGTGTCGTCGCGTACGACCAGCCCGGTCACGGCCGGTCCGGCCGGTTGGAGACCGGGGAGTACGACCTGGCGGTGCTCGGCCGGACTCTGCGCCAGGTGATCGACCGGACCGCCCCGGAGGGGCCGCTGGTGCTGGTCGGCCACTCGATGGGCGGCATGACCATCATGGCGTTCGCCGAGCTGTTTCCGGAGCTGTTCGGTGACCGGGTGGTGGGCACCGTGCTGATGGCCACCTCGGGCGGGTTGATCGCGGAGACCAAGCTGGTCGCGCCGGCGCTGCTCGGTCGGGTCGGCGGGCCGGTGCTCTACATGGTCAGCAACGCCACCCGGTACGGCGGCCCGGTGATCGACAAGGCCCGCAAGTCCACGTCCAACGTGGCCTGGCTGCTCACCCGCAAGTACGGCTTCGGCACCCGCAAGCCCAGCCCGGCGCTCGTTTCGTACGTGGAGACGATGAACTCCCGGACCTCCGCCGACACGGTGACCCGCTACCTGCGGACGCTTGCCACGCACTCGCGCTTCCCGGCGCTGGCCGCGTTGGCGAACGCGCCGGTGCTGGTGGTCGTCGGCGACAAGGACATGATCACTCCGGTGACACACTCGGAGGAGATCGTCCGGCGGTTGCCACACGCCGAGTTCATCAAGATCAAAGATAGTGGCCACGTGGTGATGCTGGAGCACGCCGACGAGGTCAACGCCGCGCTGGCGCGGTTCCTCGAGTCACTGGAGAGCATGGAGGACCGGTGAGTTTCGTCGTCAAACTGCCGACCGTCGAGGACACTCGGGAGTTCGGTCGCCGGCTGGCCAGGCTGCTGCGGGCCGGTGACCTGGTGCTGTTGACCGGTCCGCTGGGGGCCGGCAAGACCGCGCTCACCCAGGGCGTCGGCGTGGGGCTCCACGTTCTCGGCGACGTCACCTCGCCGACGTTCGTGATCGCCCGCGTGCACCGGCCCGACCCGGCCCGGGGTGGCCGGGTGGCCCTGGTGCACGCCGACGCGTACCGGCTGGGCGCCGCCAGCGACCCGCGTGCCGAGATCGACGACCTGGATCTGGACGCCTCGGTGGACGAGTCGGTGACCGTGGTGGAGTGGGGCGAGGGCCTGGTGGAGCAGTTGGTCGACGCGCACCTGCGGGTCCGTATCGACCGCCGCGACGACGACACCCGGATCGTCGAGCTGGAGCCGGTCGGTGGCGACTGGGCCCGACGGCTCGCCGAGCTGAGTTAGGGCCCGTGTCGGCGCGGCGTTGTCGGACCCGGTGCCTAGAGTGCGGGGGACCGACCCGCGCTGGAAGAGGTTCCTGATGCCCGACGACGCCCCCGCCCTGGATCTGCTGGCACTGCTGCCGGAGCAGTGGCGTGCCGTGCTCACCCCGCACCTCGATCCGGCCCGCACCGCCGCGCTGGCCGAGTTCGTCGCCCGGGAGTACGCGACGCAGACCGTCTTCCCGCCGTTGGAGGATCTCTTCTCGGCCTACCGGCTCTGCCCGCCGCAGAGCACCCGGGTGCTGATCCTCGGGCAGGATCCCTATCACCGCGCCGGGCAGGCCCACGGGTTGAGCTTCAGCGTCCGCGAGGGGGTGGCGGTGCCGCCGTCGCTGCGCAACGTCTTCAAGGAGTTGGGCGAGGACGTGGGCGTGGCCAAGCCGCGCAGCGGCAACCTCGACGGCTGGGCCGCGCAGGGCGTGCTGCTGCTCAACGCGGTGCTGACGGTGCGCCAGGCCACCCCGGGTTCGCACGCCAACTCGGGCTGGGAGGAGTTCACCGACGCCACGATCCGGGCGCTGAACGCCGCACCCGACCGGGTGGTCTTCCTGCTCTGGGGCGGCTACGCGCGCAAGAAGGCGGCCCTGGTTACCAACCCGCAGCACGTGGTGCTGGAGGCTGGCCACCCCAGCCCGATGAACCCGCGCGGCTTCCTCGGCAGTCGCCCGTTCAGCGCGGCCAACAAGGCGCTCGCCGACGCTGGCCGGCCCACCATCGACTGGGAGCGCACCGCGGGCTGATCCCTACGGCGCGGGCCGCGTCGCCAGCTCAGTGGCGTGGGCCGCGTCGCCAGCCTGTTGTTGTGGTGCGGGCTGTGCCGCCTGGCGAGACCGCGTGGCCCTTCGCCGCGCGGCGCGGGTCAGCCCTCGGCAGCGAGTTGCCGCGCCCGGTAGCGGCGCAGTAATTCGGCGGCCCGCGGCTCGGTCAGCTCCAGCTCGACCAGCGGCACCACCCGATAGTCGCGCCCGCCGTGGCGCACCTCGATCGTCTCGGGCAGCTCGTCGCACATGGTCGCCCTGATCTCGCCGTACCGGGTCGACCAACGGTGCTCGCCCGGCTCCTCTGGCTCCAGCCACACCCCGCCGAACTCGCCCCACCGGGCGTTCCACCGCTGGCCGTAGTTCGCCTTCAGCCAGCCGGTGAACCGTTTCGAGTCCTGCCAGCGCAGGGCGATCTCCACGGCGTCCACCGGCACCGGCGCGCCCTGCAACAGGGCCGCCGTGCCGCCGGTGAGCACCTGCGGAAAGTCGGTGAGTCGGTCCAGCGTCTCATCCAGGCCCAGCTCGTCGATGCGTTGGGCGATCGGCCGGGCGGCCAGTTCGTCGATGCGGGCGTCGAGGTGCGCGTCCAGCGGCTCGACCTCGACCACCATCTGCACGTCCATCGCGGCGAACAAGCGCTCCAGCACCGCAAGGCTCGCGGCGCGGCTGCCGCTCTCGATCCGGGCAACAGCCGCCTGGGTGACCCCCGCCGCCTCTGCCAACTCGGACTGGGTCAGGTCGCGCAGGTGCCGTTGCTGGCGGACAGCCCTGCCGAGCAGGGTGGCGAGGCGCGTCGGCGGCATGCCGACATGGTGGACCGGGCACGGCCGAGGAGAAACCGCTGAGCCGGATTCACGACTGCGTGGCCTGGGTCCGAGTTCCCGGCGACCCGGCGCCGTCGGGTGGGCCATTCCCTGATGAGCGGTATTCCTGTGGGTCATAAATATGACTCACAGGTATACCGTTTCTCACCGCAAGTGGCCTCCGGCCGAGCGGTGGCGTCCGCACAGGTCGACTGAGAACGGCCAGAACGGTGAGAGCGGCCAAGACGGCCAAGGCGGCCGATGCGGGCGATAGCGACAGCCCTGCTCGACGGCCTGAACGGCCGGAGTGGCCATGACGACAGTCGGAACGGCCAGGACGACCCGCTTAGAGCGGCCCAGGCGGCCGAGGATGACAGGCGGCCGGGCTTGAGTGGCCGGGCTTGAGGGGCCGGGCTTGAGGGGCCGGCACCCAGGGTGCCAGGGCGTCCAGGAGTGAGTGGCTGACCCTGGGCGCAGGCAGGGGGCGGGGCGTGGCCGGGCGGCGGTGGTGGGGCCGCTAGGCTGGCTAACCGTGCTCGTACTCGTGGTGGACAGCTCTACCCCCGCGGTGACCGCAGCGTTGGTGGAGATCTCGGCGGACGGCGTGACGTCCCGGGCGCACCGGTGCACGGTCGACGCCCGCGCGCACGGTGAACTGCTCGCGCCCCAGGTCGACGCGGTCCTCGCCGACGTCGGAGCGCGCCCGCGTGACCTGGGCGCCATCGTCGCCGGCCTCGGCCCGGGGCCGTTCACCGGGCTGCGGGTCGGCCTGGTCACCGCCGCCACGATGGGGCAGGTGCTCGGCGTCCCGACGTACGGCGTCTGCTCCCTGGACGGCATCGGCTACCCGGCGGCGGCCGGCGAGCCGGTGCTGGCCGCCAGCGACGCCCGCCGCAAGGAGCTGTACTGGGCCGTCTACGACGGCGCCGGTCAGCGGATCGTCGGGCCCGAAGTGTCCGCCCCGGCGGTGGCCGCCGCGCGCGCCCGGGAACTGGGGGCGACGGTCGCGGTCGGCGACGGGGCACACCGGCACGCCGAAGCCCTGGACCTGCCGGTCCGGGTCGAGCCGCGCTACCCGGAGGCCACCGTGCTGGCGCAGCTCGCCGCCGAGCGGATCCGGGCCGGCGCACCCGGCGAGCGGCTCACCCCGCTCTACCTGCGCCGTCCGGACGCCGTGGCGGCCACCGGCCGCAAATCGGTCCTGCCGTGAGCACGACGGTACGGCTGGACCCGTTCCGCTGGTGGCACATCGACGAGGCGATGCCCATCGAGGTGGACCTCTTCGGCGCGGAACACTGGTCGCCGGCGATGTTCTGGAACGAGCTGGCCAACAGGCACCACTATCGGGTCGCCACCGACACCGACGGCACCCTGCTCGGCTATGCCGGGCTCGCCGGAGCCCCACCGGACGAGGTGTGGGTGCAGGTCATCGCGGTCCGCCGGGACGTCCAGCGGCGCGGTGTCGGGCGTGTCCTGCTGGAGGAGCTGCTCGCCGAGGCGGCCCGACGTGACGCCCGCAGCACCCTGCTGGAGGTCGCCGTGGACAACGTGGCCGCCCAGCGGCTCTACGCGATGTACGGGTTCGAGCCGATCGGGGTGCGTCGCGGCTACTACCAACCGAGCAACACCGACGCGCTGGTCATGCGGCGCGACGCCGAGCCGACCGGGGACGGACCACACGACCATGGCTGACGAACCGCTGATCCTGGGCATCGAGACCTCGTGCGACGAGACCGGCGTCGGCATCGTACGCGGGCACACCCTGCTGGCCGACGCGCTCGCGTCCAGCGTCGAGGAGCACGCCCGCTTCGGCGGCGTGGTGCCCGAGGTGGCCAGCCGGGCCCACCTGGAAGCCATCGTGCCGACCATGCAGCGGGCGCTGACCGAGGCCGGTGTCACCCTGGCCGACATCGACGCCATCGCGGTCACCTCCGGGCCCGGGCTGGCCGGCGCGCTGCTCGTCGGCGTCGCCGCCGCCAAGGGGTACGCGCTGGCGGCCGAGAAGCCGGTGTACGGCGTCAACCACCTCGCCGCGCACGTCGCGGTGGACACGCTTGAGCACGGCCCGCTCCCGGAACCCGCGATCGCGCTGCTGGTCTCCGGCGGGCACTCGTCCCTGCTGCTGGTCGATGACCTGGCCCGGGGCGTCACCCCGCTCGGCGCCACCATCGACGACGCGGCCGGTGAGGCGTTCGACAAGGTCGCCCGACTGCTGGGGTTGCCGTTCCCGGGCGGCCCGCCCATCGACCGGGAGGCCCGCGCCGGTGACGCCGCCTCGATCGCGTTCCCGCGTGGCCTCACCGCCGCCAAGGATCTCGCCGCCCACCGGTACGACTTCTCGTTCTCCGGGCTGAAGACGGCGGTGGCCCGCTGGGTCGAGGCGCGGCAGCGCGCCGGCGAGCCGGTGCCGGTGGCCGACGTCGCCGCGTCCTTTCAGGAGGCGGTCTGCGACGTCCTGACCAGCAAGGCGCTCGCCGCCTGCCGGGCGCAGGGGATCGAGACGCTGGTGATCGGCGGCGGAGTGGCGGCGAACTCCCGGCTGCGGGCGCTGGCCGAGCAGCGGGCCGAGAAGTACGGCATCCGGGTGCGGGTGCCCCGGCCGAAGCTGTGCACCGACAACGGGGCGATGGTGGCCGCGCTCGGATCGCACCTGGTCGCCGCCGGGGTCGCGCCGAGCCGGCTGGACCTGCCGGCCGACTCGGCGCTGCCGTTGACAACGGTCAGCGTGTGACGGGGGCACCGGAGATGATCGTGCGGATGTGGGAGGCGCGCGCCGAGGCGTACGGCGTCGCCGACCTGATCACCTGGGTGTGCGACACCGCCCTGCCCGAGTTGGAGCACGACCCTCTGCACGTGTCGAGCGAGGTCTTCTCCTCCACCGACCACCGTGTCGTGGTCATCTCCAAGTGGCGCAGCAGCCCGCGTCCGCTGCCCGATCCACCCGCCCTGCTGGTGGCCCGCGCCCCGCACTCCTGGGATTTCACCCAGGTGGACCGCTGACGGGGGCCACCTCCACGGGTGGTCAGCTGCGGCGCAGCATCCGGTAGGTGGCGATCCCGCCGGTGCCGAGCGCGGCGAGGAAGACCAGCCAGACGACTGTGCTGCTGACTCCGACCTGTGGGCCGGCGTTCGCTCCGGCGGCGGCGAGCAGGCCGTCCTTGCCGGGGGCGGGCAGCGCGGCCGGCGGCAGTTCGGGCCACCGGACCAGTCCGGTGGACTCCAGCATCTGCATGTGGTGCTGCACGAAGGCGTTGGCGTCCTCGCAGAGCTTACGAACTGTCGCGTCGCGGGTGCTGGCACGCACCGCGCCGATCACCGGGAAGATCTTGCCGTGGGCCACGCGGAGCCGGGTCACGAAGATCTGGTCGAACCGGGCGCCGGAGGCGTTCTGCATCTCCGACAGCCAACCCTTCTGCTCGGCGGTCGGCTCGGTGGGGATGGACGCGCCGAGCTTGTTGGCGGCGTCCACGACGAGCTGGTCGAGCTTCTGGTGCTCGCCGGCGATGGCCGCGCCGATCTCCCGTACCTTCGCCGACTGTCCCTTTTCGGCGGCCATCTGACCGGCGGGCATCTCCCACAGCCCGGCCAACCGCACACCGTTGAGCAGTGTCATGTCGGCGGCGTTGAGCTGCTGCCCGCCGGAGGGGGCGGCGATGGCCACTCCGGGCAGGACACCGACCCCCGCGACGATCGCGATGAGCAACATCGCCGCGCGGTGCATCCGGTTGCCCGGCCGACGACGGGCGGATCTGAGCGGTGCCATGTCTGTGGTGCCTCCTCGGTCCGGACCGAAACGCGTCTGGACCGGGCAGCCGCACCCTGCCGGCCGCCCGTCCGCCCACTGGTACGGACTGATCGCCCGATCAGTTCATCCGCGCGCCCGGTGGAAATGCGTGCGGCGGACGAGCCGAAGCCCTCGGCGCGACGCGGATCAGCGGGTGACGGCGAGGAAGCCGCCGAGCAGCAGCAGCGTGAGCGCGGCGACGGCGAAGAGCACCAGCAGCTCCCGGCGGCCGTGCCCGATCGGGTCACCGCCGCCGGCCGTCGCGGCGGCGGGGTCGGGCAGAGCCGGCAGGTCGCGGGTCAGCGCGGCCAGGTCACCGAGGGTACGAGAGGCCCAGACCGCGCCGGCCCGCTCGGAGAACTCGTCCAGCGTGAGCCGGCCCTCGGTGGTGTGCCGGTGCAGCTCGGCGACCACCCGGTGGCGGTCGTCGTCGGAGGCGCGCAGCTCGACATCCACGCCGGACAGGGTACGCGGGTCAGCCCACGTCGAGGGGGTCGGCGAGGAGCCGTTCGAAGGCCAGTTCGGCGGCGCCGATCAGGGGCGCGTCCTCGCCCAGTTTGGGGGTGCGCAACCGGACGTGTTCCAGGCAGGCGCCGAGGGCGTTGGAGTTGAGTCGACTGCGGATCTGGGCCGCCGCGGCGAGGTAGAGGTCCCGCATGGTGCCGCCGAAGATGACCATCTCGGGGTTGAAGACGTTCACCAGGTTGGCCACCCCGAAGCCCAGCCAGTCACCGGCCTTGCGGACCGCCGTCTGGGCGCGGGCGTCTCCCCGGTCGGCGGCGTCGAAGACGGCCAGCAGCGCGTCGCGGCCCCGGGCGTCGGATCGTCCGGCCGCGCGGAGCAGGCCGTGCTCGCCGATCTCGGTCTCCCAGCAACCCCGGGCGCCGCACTCGCAGGGCATGCCGTCACGGACCACCTTCATGTGGCCGACCTCGCCGCCGTACCCGCCGTGTCCGGTGAGTCGACGCCCGCCGGCGATGATGCCGGCGCCGACGCCGACGTCGCCGTACAGGTAGATGACGTTGTCGCAGCCGGCCGCGACCCCCCGGGCGTGCTCGGCGAACGCCGCCACGTCGGCCACGTTGCCGACCGTGACCGGCACGTCGAGGCCCAGTTCGGCGCCGAGCGCGGCGCCGATCGGCTCGTCCACCCAGCCCGTGGTGGGGCCGAGCCGGACCAGGCCGTCCTCGCGGCGGACCATCCCGCAGACCGCGACGCCGGTGCCGACGCAGATCGCGTCGGCGGGCACCGCCTGCTGCATCTCCTTGACCGCACCGGCGAGCAGCGGCGCGGCCTCGGCGGCCAGCAGCCCGCGCGGTCGGTCCAGCTCCCGGCGGTCCAGCACCGCGCCGCCCAGGCCGACCCGGGCGGCGCGCAGCCGGTCCACCTCGACGGAGTACGCGTACGCGTACACCCGGGCCGACTCGGGCCGGACGACCAGTGACGGCCGTCCGGCCCGGCCGGTCTCCTTCGGTGTTCCCTCGCTGACCAGTCCGACGCCGGCCAGGTCGGCGGTGAGCGCGCCGATGGTGCTCCGGTTCAGCCCCAGGGTGGTGGTGAGTTCGGCGCGGGTGGTCGCCCCGTGGACGTGCACGTGCCGCAGCAGGGCCCCGAGATTCTGCCGCCGGACCTCCTCCTGGCTGGGTGCCGGGCGCATGCTGGTGCTACCTCCCGCGCGGTCAGCGGGTGCCGGTGGCTGCCGCGCGGCGGCGGGAGAGGGCGTCGACGCTGGCCGCGAGCAGCAGCACGACACCGGTGACCACGTACTTGACTCCCGCGCTGTACCCCATCAGGCCCATTCCGTTTTCGATGACCGCGACCACCGCGCCTCCCAGGACGGCGTCGAGGACGCGACCCTTGCCGCCGAAGAGGCTGGTGCCGCCGATCACCGCCGCGCCGACCGCGTAGAGCAGTACGTTACTGCCCCCCGTGTTCGGGTCGACCGAGTTGGCCCGGCTGGCGGCGACGATGCCACCGATGGCGGCCATGGACGAGCAGATGACGAAGACCGAGATCCGGATCCGGTCGACCTCGATGCCGGCCCGGCGGGCCGCTTCCCGGTTGCCGCCGACGGCGTAGATGTGCCGGCCGTAGCTGGTCCGTTGGAGTACGAACGTCCAGATGATCAGCAGCACCGCGATGACCGGCACCACGATCGGCACACCCTTGAGCGAGACGATCAGCACGTTGCGGCTGCGCTCCAGGTTGAGGACGTACACCGCCGTGCCGAGGATGACGGCGAGCACGCCGATCCGGAGCGCCACCACCGCGAGCGGGTCGGTGATCAGGCCACGGGCCACGCGGTTGCGGTGTCGCAGCAACTGCACCGCCGCGTAGCCGACGACCGCGAGGGCGGTCAGCGCCCAGCCCAGCGCGGGGGCGAGGTTGCGGTTGGCGATGGCGACCAGCACCTCGTCGCGCACCGAGATGTTGGTGCCCTCCTTCACGAGCAGCAGCACGATGCCCTGGAAGGCGAGGAAGCCGGCGAGGGTGACCACGAAGGACGGAATGCCGATCTTCGCGACGAGCAGGCCGAGGCTGGTGCCGATGAGCACACCGGTGGCGACCGCGGCCAGCACGGCGACCCACCAGGGGTACCCGAGCACGGTGACCACATTGGCCAGCACGGCCGCGCAGACGCCGCTGGCGAAGCCGGCGGAGAGGTCGATCTCGCCGAGCAGCAGTACGAAGACCAGACCCATCGCGATCAGCGTGACCGCCGCACCCTGGGTGAAGAGGTTGGCGAAGTTGCCCGCCGACAGGAACGACGACGGCCGCATGATCGCGAAGACGGTGCAGAGCACGACCAGGCCGAGCACCGCCGGTAACGCGCCGACGTCGCCTCCGCGTACCCGGCTGAGGTAGTTGCGGACGTGGCTCCCGACGGTCGGCGGCGGTGTGACGGCTGCGGGGCCGTCCTTCCGCACGGCGGCGGTGGTGGTCATCGGACGCCTCCTGAGATCGAGTCGGCCGGCTCCGGGCCGTCGCCGTTGCTGCCCGGGTCGGTGGCGAGGCCGAGGCCTCCCGAGCGCCCGGCGGTGATCAGCTCAACCACCTGGGCGTGGGTGATGTCGGTGGTCTTCACCTGGGCGACCATCTGGCCGAGGTACAGCGCGGCGATCCGGTCGGAGACGGCGAAGACGTCGTTCATGTTGTGCGAGATGAGCACCACGGCCAGGCCGTTGTCGGCGAGGCGACGGACCAGTTCGAGGACCTGGGCGGTCTGTGCCACACCGAGCGCCGCGGTCGGCTCGTCCAGGATGACGAGCTTGCTGTTCCACAGCACCGCCTTGGCGATGGCCACGGTCTGGCGCTGACCGCCGGAGAGGCTGGACACGTGCTGACGAAGCGACGTGACGGTGCGGATGGAGAGCCCCGCCAGGGTCTCGGCGGCGAGCTGTTCCATGGTCGGCTCGTCCAGGACGATGCCGCTGTGCTTCTCCCGCCCGAGGAACATGTTCTGCACGATGTCCAGGTTGTCGCAGAGCGCGAGGTCCTGGTAGACGACCTCGATGCCGAGGGCGGCGGCGTCGCGGGGACTGCCGATGTGCACCTGTTCGCCGTTGAACAGGACCTCGCCGGCGTCGGTGGGGTAGATGCCGCTGATGCACTTCACCAGGGTCGACTTGCCGGCGCCGTTGTCGCCGACCAGTGCGGTCACTTCGCCCGGGTGGACGGTCAGGGCGACGTCGCGGAGCACCTGGACGGGACCGAAGCTCTTGTCGATCCCGCGAAGTTCCAGCAGGGGGGTCGCGGACACGGGGTCTCCTTCTTAAGGGAGGGTCGGGGCCCGTCCGGCGGGCGCCGCCCGGCACGGGAGGATGCTCCCGTGCCGGGCGGCGATGGTCGTCCCGGCGGGTACTGCGGCGTCGGTCAGCTGATGCCGGCGTCGGCGCAGGCCTTGGCGTACGCCGCGGTGCAGACCTCTTCCTTGGTCACGTAGCCGTCGGCGATGACGTCCTTGATGTTGTCCTTGTAGATGGCCTTCGGGGTGAGCAGCACCGAGGGGACGTCACGGCCACCCTCCGGGTCCTTCACCGTCTGGCCGGTGTCCTTCTTCTCGCCCTTGGCGAGCGCGATGGCCAGGTCGGAGGCGGCCTTCGCCTCTTCGCGGACGGCCTTGTAGACGGTCATGCACTGGTCACCGGCGAGGATGTTCTGCAGGCCCTCGGTGCTGGCGTCCTGGCCGGTCACCGGCACCTTGCCGTTGAGCTTGTTCTTCTTCAGGATCGAGATGGCCGCGTTGCCGAGACCGTCGTTGGCGGCCAGCACGCCGTCGATCTTGCCGTTGGCCTTGGTGAGCTGCTGCTCGAAGATCGTCGTGGCCTGCGCGTTGTCCCAGGCCGGCACGGCGTCCTCGGGGCCCTTGACGTACTCCTTGGAGTCGAACTTCGGCTTCAGCACCGAGTCGTAGCCGGCCTTGAACAGGGTGGCGTTGTTGTCGGTGGGGGAGCCGTTCAGGTACGCCACGACGGGGTTCTTGGCGTTCTTCTCAGTCAGGCACTTCGACAGGCCCTCGCCCTGGAGCTTGCCGACGGTCTCGTTGTCGAAGCTGACGTAGTACTGGGCGGAGCCGCCCAGGGTGAGCCGGTCGTAGTCGATGGTGGCGACGCCCTGCGACTTGGCCTTGTCGAGCACGGCCTTACCGGTGCCGGAGTCCAGGTTGACGATCATCAGGGCGGTGACGCCGCTGGTGATCATCTGGTCGGCGATGGTCTGGAAGGCGGTCTTGTCGTTCTGGGCGTTCTGAATGTCGTACTTGACGCCAGCGGCCTTGAACGCCTCTTCCAGGAACCTGCGGTCCGCGGTCTCCCACCGGGCGGAGGACTTGCTGTCCGGGAGGATGACGCCGATCTTGGGGGTCTTGGCGGAGCTGGGCTTGTCGGAGCCGGAGTCGTCGCCGCAGGCGGTCAAACCGCCGGTCGCGAGCAGGCCCACGGCGGCGATGGTGAGGATCCCCTTACGCATGTGCAGGGTCCTTTCGGAGGTGGGGGAGGTGTTGTTTTGTTGTGTCCGGCAACGTATTTCGCGTCACACTGGTCCCACAAGACCGCGCAGGTGCCAAGTTTGTTGGAAGCGATAACAATTCAGCAACGCGACTGTTACTCCCCGCGTATGCCATGCGGGAGTCGACGTAACGACTGTCGTCAGTGGGTCTGCAACGGCGCGGTGCGGGCGTCGGTCAGCGCCACCAGATCCGCTGCGGCCAGTTCGAGTTGCAGACCGCGCCGACCAGCCGAGACGTAGATCGTCGGCAGATCCAGCGCGGATTCGTCCAGCACTGTGGGCAGGCGCCGGCGCTGCCCGAGCGGGCTGATCCCGCCGCGCACGTAGCCGGTGGCCCGCTCGGCGACCGCCCGGTCGGCCATCGTCGCCCGCTTGCCGCCGACCGCCGCCGCGAGCGCCTTGAGGTCCAGCTCGCCGGTGACCGGGACGACCGCCACGGTCAGGGCGCCGTCGACCTCGGTCACCAGCGACTTGAACACCCGCTCGGGTGCCACACCGAGCGCCTCGGCGACCAGCGCGCCGTAGTTCGGCACGTCCGGGGAGACCCGGTACGGATGGGTGCGATACGCGATCCCACGCTTGACCAGCAGCGCGGTCGCCGGAGTGCCCTGTCCCGCCACACCGACGACGCTAGTGGACCGGGTGGCCGACCAACACGGTCGGTGCCCCGGCCGTCCGGGTGAGCACCAGGCTCGCCGCCTGGTCGCCGGCCAACCGCAGATCCCGCCGCAACTGCTCCGGGGTGAGCGCGGAGCCCCGCTTGAGGATCTCCACCCGGCCCACCCGCCGTTCCCGCAGCAGTGCCCGCAGGCGCTTGAGCGAGAACGGCAGCACGTCGGTGATCTCCAGGCACCGGGCGTACGGGGTGGGCGTCGGCCGGTCGGCGTAGAGGTAGGCGATGCTCGGGTCACCCAGCGTGGCGTCCAGCTGGTCGGCCAGTTCGGCGACGAGGTGCGCGCGGACCACGGCCGGATCCGGGTCGTACAGGTAGCGGCGCGGTGGCCCGACCGGCGCGTCGGTGGCGCCCGAGCCGGTGAGCTGAAAACGGTGCGTCTCGGCGCCCACCTGCCGGTAGAGAGTCGCGCGGCGGGGCACCTGGGCCAGGTCCCCACACCAGAGCGCGGCCTCGACCAGGTCGCCGTCCACGCCTACCCACTCCGCCTCCGCGCCGGCCGGGATGAGCGCGTGGTCCAGTCCCGGCGCCACCTTCACCACCGTGCGCGGCACCCGTTCCGCGAGCCCGGTGACGAAGTCCCACGGTGGCGAGTAGGCGCGCGGGTCGAAGATCCGCCGACCGGTGCCGCTCGTACGTCGGGCCGGGTCACAGAAGACGCCGTCGACCCGGGAGACGTCGAACGCGGTGGCGTCGCCGCACTCGACCGTGAACAGCTCGGCCAGCCCCGCGGCGGCGGCGTTGGCGGCGGCCATCGCGGCGGTCACCGGGTCGGCCTCCACCCCGTACACCCGGATGCCGGCGCGGGCGGCGGCGAGCGCGTCGGCGCCGAGGCCGCAGCCGAGGTCGGCCAGCGTGCGCACGCCGGCCGCGCGCAGCCGCTCGGCGCGGCGGTCGGCGACGACCCGGCGGGTGGCCTGCTCCAGCCCGGCGCGGGTGAGGAACATCCCGGCGGCAGCCGGGCCGAACTTGCCGACCGCCCGGTGGCGCAGCTCGGCCTGGGTGAGCGCCGCCGCGGCCAGCGCGGGCGGCACCCCGCCGGCGCGTAACGCCGACGCCGCCGCCAGTGGATCACCGCCGGCCAGCCCGGCCGCCGCCGTGAGCGCGGCCGACCCCTCGGGGGTACGCAGCGCCGCCAGCTGATCGAGATCCACCCCACCATTCTCCCGGCCGAGGCGGAAATACCGGCTGGCGGGGCGCGACGCGCTGGCACTCTCCTTGACGGAGTGCTAGCCACGGAATAACCTGCGATTAGCACTCTCACCCTGAGGGTGCCAGCTTCCGGGTCTCGCGACCCGGGTGCGCACGCCAGGCGGACCGGCACCCGCGACGACGGCCCCGCCCGGTGGCATGAGGCAGATTGACGCTGGTCAGCCCCGCTGGCCGGCAACGAAACCAGTAGTACCCCAGGAGGGTATGCCCGTGACTACCGCGACCAAGGTTGCGATCAAGCCGCTCGAGGACCGCATCGTGGTCCAGGCGAACGAGGCTGAGACCACCACGGCGTCGGGCATCGTGATCCCCGACACCGCCAAGGAGAAGCCGCAGGAGGGCACCGTCCTCGCTGTGGGTCCGGGGCGCGTCGACGACAACGGCAACCGGGTTCCGGTTGACGTGCAGGTCGGCGACACCGTCCTCTACTCGAAGTACGGCGGCACCGAGGTCAAGTACGCCGGCGAGGAGTACCTGGTGCTCTCCGCCCGCGACGTCCTCGCGGTCATCGAGAAGTAAGCAACCGATCAGTGTCGCTGCCCCGGTCCGGCTCGCCGGGCCGGGGCAGCTTCGCTTCGAAGGGACATACATGGCGAAGATCCTGAGCTTCTCGGACGACGCCCGGCACCTGCTGGAGCACGGTGTCAACGCCCTCGCAGACGCGGTCAAGGTCACCCTCGGCCCGCGCGGGCGCAACGTCGTCCTGGACAAGAAATTCGGTGCGCCGACGATCACCAACGATGGTGTGACCATCGCCAAGGAGATCGAGCTCACCAACCCCTACGAGAACCTCGGCGCGCAGCTGGTCAAGGAGGTGGCGACCAAGACCAACGACGTCGCCGGCGACGGGACCACCACCGCGACCGTGCTGGCGCAGGCGATGGTCCGTGAGGGCCTGCGCAACGTGACCGCCGGGACCAACCCGGCCGGCCTCAAGCGGGGCATCGACGCGGCGGCCACCAAGATCTCCGAGGCGCTGCTCGGCCGCGCCGTCGAGGTCGCTCACAAGAAGTCGATCGCGAACGTGGCGACGATCTCGGCGCAGGACGCCACCATCGGCGAGCTGATCGCCGAGGCGATGGAGCGGGTCGGCCGCGACGGTGTCATCACCGTCGAGGAGGGCTCGATGCTCACCACCGAGCTGGACGTGACCGAGGGTCTCCAGTTCGACAAGGGCTTCATCTCGCCGAACTTCGTCACCGACCTGGAGGGTCAGGAGTCCGTCCTGGAGGACGCGTACATCCTGGTCACCACCCAGAAGATCTCGGCGATCGAGGAGCTGCTGCCGCTGCTGGAGAAGGTCCTGCAGAACAGCAAGCCGCTGCTGATCATCGCCGAGGACGTGGACGGTCAGGCGCTCTCCACCCTGGTGGTCAACTCGCTGCGCAAGACCCTCAAGGTCTGCGCGGTCAAGGCCCCGGGCTTCGGCGACCGGCGCAAGGCCATGCTCCAGGACATCGCGATCTCCACCGGCGCCGAGCTGGTCGCTCCGGAGCTGGGCTACAAGCTCGACCAGGTCGGCCTGGAGGTGCTCGGCAGCGCCCGGCGCGTCGTGGTCGACAAGGAGAACACCACGATCGTCGACGGCGGCGGCCAGAAGGCCGACGTCGACGACCGGGTCTCCCAGATCCGCAAGGAGATCGAGGCCTCCGACTCCGACTGGGACCGGGAGAAGCTGGCCGAGCGGCTGGCGAAGCTCTCCGGCGGCATCGCCGTGATCAAGGTGGGTGCGGCGACCGAGGTCGAGATGAAGGAGCGCAAGCACCGCATCGAGGACGCCATCGCGGCGACCAAGGCCGCGGTCGAGGAGGGCACCGTGCCCGGCGGCGGCGCCGCCCTGGTGCAGATCCTTCCCGTGCTCGACGACGACCTGGGCTTCACCGGCGAGGAGAAGGTCGGCGTCTCGATCGTGCGCAAGGCGCTGGTCGAGCCGCTGCGCTGGATCGCGCAGAACGCCGGCCACGACGGCTACGTCGTGACGCAGAAGGTCGCCGACATGCAGTGGGGCCACGGCCTCGACGCCGCCACCGGCGAGTACGGCGACCTGGTCAAGGCCGGCATCATCGACCCGGTGAAGGTGACCCGCAACGCGGTCACCAACGCCGCCTCGATCGCCGGTCTGCTGCTCACCACCGAGAGCCTCGTGGTGGAGAAGCCGGAGCAGGCCGAGCCGGCCGCCGCCGGTGGGCACGGCCACGGCCACGGTCACCAGCACGGCCCGGGCTTCTGACCCGGTAGCGACACCCGCCCCGGGGCACACCGTCGTACGGCGGTGTGCCCCGGTTCGTCTCCGCGATCATTACCAAGCGCTGACATGGTTGGCGACCCGGCGGATTGATCGCGCACACTGGGCCGATGAGCACCACGTCGCGGCGGTACGCCGCGCTGGCCGGAGTGACCGCCGCCGCCGTCGCGATCGGGATCGCGGAGCCGGTGGCGGTGCTGACGGGCCCCCGGTCGGCGCCACTGGTCGCGGTGGGTGGGGTGGTCGTCGACGCCGTCCCCGAGCCGCTCAAGCAGTTCGCCATCGACGTCTTCGGCACCGCCGACAAGATCGCCCTGCTGATCGGAACGGCCCTGCTGCTGGGCGCCTTCGCCGCGCTGCTCGGAATGGTGGCGGTCCGCCGGCTGGCCCTGGGCCTGGCCGGCATCGCGGCGTTCGGCGTCGTCGGTGTGGCCGCCGCGCTGACCCGCCCCGGCGCGGACGTCTTCGACGCGCTGCCGTCGCTGGTCGGTGGCGGACTCGGCGCCCTGGTGCTCTGGCTGTTCATCGCCGGCCCGTTCGAGCTGGACCCCTGGCCCTGGACCTCACCCGCCACCTCCCGCCCGGCAACCCCGCCGGCTGCCGGTCCTGGTGAATGGCCGGTGTCGCCCGCCGGGCCGACGGAGGGCCTGCCGGTCCCGGTGACCCCCGCCGCCCCGCCGGTGCCGGTGACCCCGGCCGCGCCGGCCGCGACTGTCGATCCGGAGTCGCGCCGACGGTTCCTGACCGGCACCGGTGTGCTACTCGGCACGGCCGCCGTGGCCGGACTCGGCGGGCGCTGGCTGGCCGGGCGGCGCGGCGTGTCCGCCGCCCGGGACGCGATCCGGCTGCCCGCGCCGGTCGCCCCCGCACCGGCCGTGCCGGCGGGCGCGGACCTGTCGCTGGCCCAGCTCGCGCCGTACGTCACCCCGAATCTCGGGTTCTACCGGATCGACACCGCCCTGGTGGTGCCGCAGGTGGACCCGGAGACCTGGCGGCTGCGCATCCATGGCCGGGTGGGCACCGAGCGCACCTACAGCTACGCCGATCTGCTGGCCCGGCCGTTGGTCGAGCGGTACGTCACGCTGGCCTGCGTCTCGAACGAGGTCGGTGGGGACCTGATCGGCAACGCCCGCTGGCTGGGCGTACCCCTGCGGGAGCTGCTGGACGAGGTGCAGCCGGAGGAGGACGCCGACCAGGTCGTCGGCCGGTCGGTCGACGGTTGGACCTGTGGCACCCCCACCGCCGCGCTCCGCGACGGACGCGACGCGCTGCTGGCGATCGGCATGAACGGCGAGCCGCTGCCGGTCGAGCACGGGTTCCCGGTCCGGATGGTGGTGCCGGGCCTCTACGGCTACGTGTCGGCCTGCAAGTGGGTGACCGAGCTGGAGCTGACCCGGTTCGCCGACTTCGACGCGTACTGGGTGCCGCGTGGTTGGTCCGCCCAGGGCCCGATCAAGACCCAGTCGCGCATCGACGCGCCGCGACGGCGCAACCGGTTGACCGCCGGTCCGGTGACGGTGGCCGGTGTGGCCTGGGCGCAGCACCGGGGCGTTCGCCGGGTCGAGGTACGCGTCGACGACGGCCCCTGGCAGGAGGCGCAGCTGGCCCCGACGGTGTCGGTGGACACCTGGATGCAGTGGTCCTGGCGCTGGGACGCCACGCCGGGCGAGCACCGGCTCCAGGTCCGGGCAACGGACGCGACAGGCGAAACCCAGACCGAGCGCACGCAGAGCGTCGCCCCGGACGGCGCCACCGGCTGGCACACCGTCCCAGTCAACGTCCACTAACCCCCACCCTGCCCCCGCCCCCACCCTGCCCCTGGTGATCATGAAGTTATTGCCTTCAGCGACGGCGTGTCGGGGCAATAACTTCATGATCGACGGGGGCAGGGGTGGGTGGGGTGGGGTGGGGGCAGGCGCGCGGAACCGCGCTCCCGCTGGGCGGGGGCGCGGTTCGCGGTGTTCGGGGTGGGTGCCGGGTCAGGCGACGTTGCGCTGGGCCGGGACCGTCGACTTGTGCGGGCGGCCCAGTCGCGCCTCCAGGCGGGCGACGTCGACCCGGATCTGCCGGCGGTCGGCCAGGTCCTCCCAGCCGACGGCGAGCAGGCGCAGCCGCTCCGACTCGCTGAAGCCGCCCCAGACGCCGTACGGCTCGCGGACCGACAGGGCGTGCGCGGCGCACTCGGCGCGGACCGGGCAGGCCCGGCAGACCGACTTGGCGGCGGACTCCCTGCGCAGCCGGGAGGAGCCCCGCTCCCCGTCCGGGTGGAAGAACTGGGCGCTGTCCCGGCCCCGGCAGGCACCGAGCCGCTGCCAGTCCCAGAGATCGACGATGGGTCCGGGCAGTCTACGTACGTTCGACATCAGCACCCCTCCTCCCGCGCGGCACCGCGAGACTCTTGTGGCCGGCTTCCGGGCGGCGGGCCGCGCAGGCGCACCGTTCCCGGCCTGGATCTCCCGGTACCCGGGCTGCCGCCGGCTCACACGTGTGTGATCGAAAACGTCTGGCAACTCGCGGCTTTTGCCCTATCTGTCGGAAAAGTTCAGATGATTGCCGGGAACCCCCTCCCCAGCCGACGCCGTCATGGTCTGCTCGTGTGCGGAGAGGAGACCACCACAGTGCGTACCGTTCTTGTGTGCGTTCGGACACCGCTCGCGGCTCAGCACCTCAACTCTGCTGCCGCGCGGCTGGGGTTGTCCGCGATCGTCCGTACCGCCGTCTCCGATCCCGAGGTGATGCTGCGACTCGCCGAGCGCCCGGCCGACGTGGTCCTGGCCGACACGGCTCTCACCCGGCCGGACAGCGCGGGTTTCGTCCGCCGGGTGCTGGCCCGCGCGCCGCAGGCCGCGGTCCTGCTGCTCGGCGCCGAGGAGTCCGAGGCCGCCGCCGCCACCATCAGCGCTGGCGCCCGGGGTCTCATCCAGAACGCCGACCACGACCTGACCAGCGCGGTCGCCAAGGCCCTGCTGCTGCTCACCGCACCCGGCCGAGCCTCCCGGCAGCGGGTCACCGACCCGGCCCGGGACACCGCGGCGGTCGGTGGGTCGGGCCGCTCCGCGCCATCGGTACGCGGCTCCGCCGAACCCGGCTGGACGGCCGCGCCCGGCGACGGGTCGCCGGGCATGCCGTCGGTGCCGGTGCAGCGGGGTGACGACGAGGTCGAGTCGGCGACCGACGGGTCGGCAGCCGGCCAGACCGATCCGACCCGGCCCGCCCCGAGCGCCCGCCCCAACCGGGCGTCGATCGGGCTCACCGAACGGGAACTCCAGGTGCTGCTGGGCATGGCCGAGGGCAAGAGCAACGCGGAGATCGGCCGGGAGCTGTTCGTGTCCGAGGACACCGTCAAGACCCATGCGCGACGGCTGTTCCGCAAGCTCGGCGCCCGGGACCGCGCCCACGCGGTCGCCGCCGGCTTTCGTGCCGGCCTGGTCTCCTGACCCACGCGGCCCCGCCCCCGGCGGGGTCAGCCAGCGGTCACTCGCCGGTGGTGGCGGTGCCCGGTTCGTCCTCGGTGCCCTCGGTCAGGGTGTCGTGCACCCCGTCGGCGTAACCACGGGCGTAGTCCCAGGTCACGTAGTGGTCCGGGTCCGGGTCGTACGCCGGCTCGTGCACCCGGGGCCGCCCCGAGTTGAGCAGGTGCCGCAGGTTGCCCCGCAGCAGGTCCCAGTCGAAGTAGTGCGGTTCCCGGCAGTCCTCGCATTCGATGACCAGCCCGCGCACCCCGATTGGCGCCAGCAGGGCCTGGTAGATCTCCAGGTCGGCGAGGTCCTCCAGCACATCCTGCCGCTCGACGTCGGTCAGCGGATCCGGCGTCGCGTCGTCGCCCGGGTCGTCCAGGCCTGCGGTCGGGTCGGCCGGGTCGCCGTTGAACGGGTCGATGGGCTCGTCGTGCACCCCCTCACCGTAGACCCAACGCGGCGCGAACGTCCGCCCCCCGGCACCGCGCCCACGCGGCCGCCGCCGACGGAGGTCGCCCAGGTCACTGGGTACGATAGGACGACGTGCCGGCACCGTGGCGTGCTCCGGTGCCCGCCCGCGCCACCTCGCTGAAGCCCATCCGAGCAGCTCAGGAGAGCAATCGTGGAAAATTCGCCCAGCACCGATCTTCCGGCCGGCGTCGAGCACGCCGATCTGGGCGGCCACCTGCCCGAGCTGCCCGCCGGCTCGGCCCGGGTCGTTCCGCTCGGGCTCACCTTCGATGACGTGCTGCTCCAGCCGGGCGAGTCGGACGTCGTCCCCAGCCGGGTCAACACCCGGACGAAGCTCACCCGCGGCATCGAACTGACCGTTCCGCTGCTCTCCAGCGCCATGGACACGGTCACCGAGGCGCGCATGGCGATCGCCATGGCCCGCCAGGGTGGCATCGGCGTGCTGCACCGCAACCTCTCCGTGGAGGACCAGGCCCTCCAGGTCGACCTGGTCAAGCGCTCCGAGTCCGGCATGATCACCAACCCGGTGACCGCCAGCCCGGACGACACCCTGCGCGAGGTCGACGAGCTGTGCGGGCGCTACCGCATCTCGGGTGTCCCGGTGGTGGACGGCGATGGCCAACTGGTCGGCATCGTCACCAACCGCGACATGCGTTTCGTCTCCGAACCGAGCACCCCGGTCCGCGAGATCATGACCCGGACGCCGCTGGTCACCGCCACGGTCGGGGTGAGCAAGGACGACGCGCTGGCGCTGCTGCGTCGCCACAAGGTCGAGAAGCTGCCGATCGTGGACGACTCGGGTCGGCTGCGCGGGCTGATCACCGTGAAGGACTTCACCAAGAGCGAGCAGTACCCGAACGCCACCAAGGACGACGCGGGCCGGCTGCGGGTGGCCGCCGCCGTCGGTGTCGGCGAGGACTCGTACAAGCGGGCCCGCACGCTCGTCGACGCCGGCGTCGACGTGCTGATCGTGGACACGGCGCACGGGCACCAGCGGGCCGTGCTGGACATGGTCCGCCAGCTCAAGAAGGACGTCACGATCGACATCGTGGGCGGCAACGTGGCCACGTACGCCGGTGCGCGCGCGCTGGTCGAGGCCGGCGCCGACGGGATCAAGGTGGGTGTCGGCCCGGGCGCGATCTGCACGACCCGGATCGTGGCCGGAGTCGGCGTCCCGCAGATCACCGCGATCATGGAGGCGGCCCGTGCCGCCCGCCCGGCCGGCGTCCCGGTGATCGGCGACGGCGGCATCCAGTATTCGGGCGACATCGCCAAGGCCCTGGTCGCCGGCGCCGACACGGTGATGCTCGGCAGCCTGCTGGCCGGCTGCGAGGAGAGCCCCGGCGAGCTGATCTTCATCAACGGCAAGCAGTACAAGGCGTACCGCGGGATGGGCTCGCTCGGCGCGATGCAGTCCCGGGGGCAGGCCAAGTCGTACTCGAAGGACCGGTACTTCCAGCAGGACGTGCTCGCCGAGGACAAGCTGGTCCCCGAGGGTGTCGAGGGGCAGGTGCCCTACCGGGGCCCGCTGTCCGCGGTCGCCCACCAGCTCACCGGCGGGCTGCGGGCCGCGATGGGGTACGTCGGCGCGGAGAGCATCCCCGAGCTGCACCGGCGTGGCCAGCTGATCCGGATCACGGCGGCGGGGCTCAAGGAGAGCCACCCGCACGACATCCAGATGACCGTCGAGGCGCCCAACTACCACTCCCGCTGACCATCCCCCAACAACCTGGAGTCCCCCATGCGTGACGTGGTCGAGATCGGGCTGGGCAAGACCGCGCAGCGCGGTTACCACCTGGACGACATCGCCATCGTGCCGAGCCGCCGGACCCGGGACGTCGACGACGTCTCGACCGCGTGGCAGCTCGACGCGTACCCGTTCGGCATCCCCTGTGTCGGGCACCCCTCGGACGCCACGATGAGCCCGTCCTCGGCGGTCCGGCTCGGTCAGCTCGGCGGTCTCGGCGTGCTCAACGTCGAGGGGCTGTGGACCCGCTACGAGAACCCGACGAAGGTGCTGGAGGAGCTGGCCGGCCTCGACGAGGACGCCCGCGCCACCAAGCGGCTCCAGGAGGTGTACGCCGAGCCGATCCGCCCGGACCTGATCGCCGAGCGGGTCCGCGAGCTGCGCGCCGGTGGCGGCACGGTGGCGGTGCGGGTCTCCCCGCAGCACACCCTGGCGCTGGCCCCGGTCATCCTGGACGCCGGAGTGGACATCCTGGTCATCCAGGGCACCATCGTGTCGGCCGAGCACGTGTCGACGACCGACGAGCCGCTGAACCTCAAGGAGTTCATCGCCGACCTCGACCTGCCGGTCATCGTCGGCGGCTGCACCGACTACAAGACGGCCCTGCACCTGATGCGTACCGGCGCGGCCGGCGTGATCGTCGGCATCGGCGGCGACGAGTGGTCGACGACCGAGTCGGTGCTGGGCATCCGGGTGCCGATGGCCACCGCGATCGCCGACGCCGCGGCGGCCCGTCGGGACTACCTCGACGAGACCGGCGGCCGGTACGTGCACCTGATCGCCGACGGCGACATCCAGACCTCCGGTGACATCGCCAAGGCCCTCGGCTGTGGCGCGGACGCGGTGATGCTCGGCGAGCCGTTGTCGCTCTGCGACGAGGCGCCCGCCGGCGGCGCCTGGTGGCACTCGGCGGCCAGCCACCCGTCGCTGCCCCGCGGGGCGTTCGAGGTCGCCGGTGAGCCGCTCGGGTCGATGGAGCAGCTGCTCTTCGGCCCGGCGGACGAGGCCGACGGTCAGCTCAACCTGTTCGGCGGGCTGCGCCGGGCGATGGCCAAGTGCGGCTACCGCGACCTCAAGGAGTTCCAGAAGGTCGGCCTGGTCCTCGACCGCTGACCTGCCGTTCAGACGCCGGAAGGCCGGCCCCGCCACGTTGCGGGGCCGGCCTCCGTCGTACCGGGGGCGTGCCGGGGGTGGGCCGGCTCGTCAGCCCTCGGTGAACTCGACCCAGTTCAGGTTGCCCAGGCCGCTGGTCGGACCGCCCGGCACGGCGGCGTAGACCAGGTAGAGCCGGTGCGCCCCGGCCGGCTGGTCCACCGGCACCGTGGTGCTGGTGAAGGCCGAGTTGCCGGTGGTCGCGTTCACCGTCGCGGTGGCGACGAGCGGGCCGGTGGGCGAGTCGAGCCGCAGCTCCACCGCCGCCCGGGGAGTGCCGGCGGTGGCCGCCGAGCCGCCGGAGTGCCGCAGGGTCACGCTGGACACCCCACCCAGGTTGATCGGGTCGAAGGCGATGTGGTCGCCCGGGTCGATCCCGCTGACGTGCTGCCCGCCGCCGGTGTCACCCGTGGTGGCGACCTCGACGCCCTGCTTCACCTGGGCGTACTCGGCCTGCTGCCGGGGTGTCTGGATGATCGCCTGGCCGACCGTGGTGAGGGGGGCCTGGCCGCCGCCACCGAGGTCGGTGTACGAGGCGCTGATCCCGCCGTACAGGTACCCGCCGGCGTGGTCACCGCCGTCGGCGGGGGTGGCGAGGGTGCCGGTGCAGCCGGTGGTGGAGCTGTCCGGGTGGCCGTGGCTGTCGTGGCCGAGGACGAAGGTCACGGTGACCCGCGCGCAGTCCACCGGCCCGTCCTCGGGGTCGGTCACCGTGACGGTGAACGGCACGCTCTCGCCCCAGGTGAAGAAGCTGCCGCTCACCGGGGAGGTGACGGTCACCGTGGGCGCGGTGTTGCCGACCACGATCTCCTTGGTGAGCACCGCGGTCTTCCCGCTGGAGTCGGTCACCGTCAGCTTCGCGGTGTACGTCCCGTTCGCGGTGTAGGTGAACGACGGGCTCGGGTCGGCCGAGTCGACAGTGCCGTCGCTGGTGAAGTCCCAGGCGTACGAGATGGACTCGCCCGGGTCCGGGTCGTAGCTGCCGGCCGAGGAGAACCGCACCGTCAGCGGTGCCGTCCCGGAGGTCGGGGTGGCGTCGAGCCTCGCCACCGGCGACCGCTTGCCCTTGACGTAGCGGATCACCGAGAGCTGGGCGTCGGGGTTGGCCCGGAAGAAGCCGTCGCCGTACTCCAGCAGGTAGAGCGAGCCGTCGGGGCCGAACTCCATGTCCATCGGGTTGTCGAACACGACGCCCGGCAGGAACTGCTCCACGCCGGTCAGGGTGCCCTTGCCGTCGGTGCGCATCATGAAGATCTTGTCGCGGGTGAACTCACCGAAGACCACCGCGTTCTGGTAGTACTCGGGGAACTTCACCTCGGAGGTCGACGCCGGGTCGTACGAGTAGATCGGGCCGCCCATCGGGCCGACGCCGCCGGTGCCGATGACCGGCCATGTGAAGTCGCAGCCGACCGGCGGGGTCTCCAGGTACGACCCGGCACACGGGGTGCGCCCGTCGAAGGTGTACCAGAACTGCGGCTGCTCGACCTTCGGCAGCACCCGCAGGCCGGTGTTGCGGGGTGAGTCGTTGACCGGGGCGCCGCAGTTGAACGGGGCGCCGGAGGTCCGGGTGACGAAGTCGTAGTCGATGTACGGCAGGCTGGGCGAGTAGCAGTACGGCCAGCCGTAGTTGCCGGCCTTGTTGGTGGCGAACCAGCGGCCGGTGCCGTCCGGGCCGCGGGTGGCGCTGGGTACGCGGGAGTCCGGCGAGTAGTCGCCCACGTAGACCATGCCCTTGGCGTCCACGTCGTACCGGAACGGGTTGCGCAGCCCCATCAGGAAGATCTCCGGCCGCGTCTTCCCGGCGGTGTCCTGCTCCTCGGGGAAGAGGTTGCCCTTGGGAACGGTGTACGTGCCGTTGGCCCGCACCTTGATCCGCAGCAGCTTGCCGCGCAGGTCGTTGGTGTTGGCGGCGGAGCGCTGCGCGTCGTAGCCGGGGCCCTGCGTCGGTGACTCGTTGATCGGGGTGTAGCCGTCGGAGCCGCCGGCGTTGGTGTCATCCCCGGTGATCAGGTAGAGCAGCCCCTTGCCGTCGAACTTGACCTCACCGGCCACGTGGCAGCAGATGCCACGGTCGGTGTCGACCCGGAGGATCTGCTGCTCGGTGCTCATGTCCAGGTGCGGGGTGGGGGAGTCCACCAGCTTCACCCGGGAGAGCTGGTTGTAGCCCTTGAATTTGTCCCACACGGTCGGGTCGGTGGAGGTGACCGGCGCGTCGCCCTCGTTGACGCCGGGGGTGGCCGGGTTGTCGACCGGGGTGTTCAGCTTCGGGGCGTAGTAGATGTAGACCCACCTGTTGGTCACGAAGTCCGGGTCGATCGCCACCGACTGGAGGCCGTCCTCGTCGTGCTGGTACACGTCGACGGTGGTGATCACCGGGCTGGCGCCGGTGGCCGGGTCGTAGAGCCGGACCTCGCCGCCGCGGGTGTTGTGCAGCACCCGGCCGTCCGGCAGCACGGCCAGCGACATCGGCTCGCCTGGGTCGTCGTTGAGGGTGACCTTCTCGTAGTTGCCGAGCACGGTGGCGCCGCAGTCGCCCTCGACCACACCGGCGGACCACCGGATGCCGCCGAGCAGGTGCTCACGGAACTTCGCCGAGCGGTACGTCTCGATGCTGTGCCCGAGGCCGGTGTAGAAGGAACGGCCGCCCTGATAGTCCTTGCACCAGGTGACCGGGTGGTCGTACCCCATCGTGCCGCCGGTGTAGGTCTTCTCGTCCACGGTGGCCAGCACGTGCGCGGCGCCCCGGACGTTGCGGTCGAAGTTGTACCACTCCTCGGTGAGGGTGAGCGTGCGGGGCAGCGTCTCGGACGCCGGGTGGGCGCGGTCGGCCACGTCCACCACGCCGCGGCCGACCGGCGAGGCGGCGGCCGCCTTCGCGCCGACGAGGTTCTGGTAGAAGGCCCAGTCCGGCTCGGTCTCCGCCGCCGCGTGGACGCCCACGTAGCCGCCGCCCGCCTTGACGTACGCCTCGAAGGCCGCCTCCTGGCTGGCGTTGAGTACGTCGCCGGTGGTGTTGAGGAAGACCACCGCACGGTACTTCGCCAGCTCGGCGGCGGTGAACACGGCGGCGTCGCGGCTCACCGTGACGGTGAAGTGGTTCGCCTTGGCCAGCTGCTGGATGGTGTCGACACCGTCGGTAATGGACGCCCGGCGCTCACCGGCGGTCTTGGTGAACACCAGCACCCGGTAGGTCTGCGGAGCGCGCACGGCGGCGCGGAGCGCGGCCGGTCCGTTCTCGACCACGGACGGCGCGATCGGGGGCGCGTCGTCGGCTGGTGCGGCGGTGGCGGGAACGGCGGAGGTGAGGGGGATGGTCAGGATGAGTCCAGCGGCGACGGCGAACCATCGTCGTCCGGTCGGTCGGGTCATCGTTCCTCCGGTGGTCGGCAGGCGCGTGGCATCCCCGGCCTGTTCGGGCCGGCAGCGCGACTGCGGTGGGGGATGGACCGGGCGCGTCCCGTCGCCGTACGGGAGGCGCGGGTGCGCAGGGCCGGTGCTCGACCGGCCCGTCACCGGATGCCGGCGGCTCGGCCGGCGGGGTGGGACGCGGCCGGCGTCGGACGGTCGCCGGCCGCGCCGGAGGTCACTTCTTGAGGTAGATGGTCAGGTCCGACATGTTGCGGTAGCTGAGCGCCGCAAAGTCCAGCGACTGGGCCCGGTTGGCGGTGCCGCCGGGGGCGGTGTCCATCTCCCAGTTGGCGTGGTGGAAGTCCCGCTCGCCGATGGTCTGGAAGAACTGCTGGAAGTTGATGTCGCCCTCGCCGAGCGGGGTCATCTGGTGACCGTTGGGCACGCTGGTGTCCCGGTCGCCGTCCTTGGCGTGGAAGAGCGGGAACCGGGTGGTCCGGTCGGCCACGTTGAGGATCGGGTCGAACAGGTCGGTCACCTCGCGTCCGGCCGGGTCGACGTACTTCTGGTGCTTGTAGCGGGCCACGTAGCCCCAGTAGATGTCGAACTCGAAGAAGACGTACCGGGGGTCGGTCCTGCCGAAGAAGTACTCCAGCCGCCGGATGCCCGACGAGCGGGTCGGGCGGCCCTGCGCGTCCAGCGGCCCGGAGTCGAGCAGGAAGCTGTACGCGACGTCGTGGTTGTGCGTGTAGAGGCGCATGCCCCGGGCGTGCGCCTGCCGGCCCAGCTCGTTCCAGGTGTCGGCGGCGGCGTCCCAGTCGGCCTTGTACGCGCTGTTGGTCGGGTCGCTTCCGGTGCCGATGTTCTTCATGCCGAGTTCCTCGGCGATGTCCAGCTGCTGCTGGAACGTGGCCGCCTGGATCGAGGCGTGCGTGCCGTTGGCGACCAGGCCGTTGTCGTCGAGGATCTTGCGAATCTCGGTCGGGGTGATCTGCCGGCCCAGGATCTCGGTGTTCTGGGTGTAGCCGGCGAACTCGATCTCCTTGTACCCGATCTCGGCGAGCCGGGCGAGGACACGCTCGAAGCCGTACGGCACGCCGCTGTCGTCGGGGGCGGCGGTGATCCGGTCCCGGACGCTGTAGAGGATGATGCCGCGGTTCTTCGACGGAATCAGCGGCTCGACCCGCAGCTTGCTCTTGCCCTTGTCCTTGGGGTGGGCGAGCGCGGGGGTGCCGGTGGCGAGGACCGGCAGGCCGGCGGCGCCGAGCGCGGCGGCGGCTCCGGCCGACGCGGCAAGCAGGGAGCGGCGGCTGAGCCGACCGGCAGATGAGGCGTTGGGTGCGGTGTGATCTGGCATTGTTCCACCTTTCGCGACGGTGGTGGCCGTCGATGACGATCAGCAGAGGTGCGACGAGGGGTCAGGTCGCGGGCGCCGCCGAGCGCCCGATCCGCGTCCCGGTGAAGCCGAGGGCGTGCCCGGGTACCGCGAGTCGAAGGGGCAGTTTCCACGCCGTCGCTGCGGCGTGGTGGTGCGGGACGCCGGTCCCGTCCATGGACACGATCGGCTTGAATGTTCCGAGCGCGTTACATCTTGGAGACAGACACTAACGTCGGTCGAAGCCAAAAGAAAGCATCGATCCGCACGAACTTTTGTTTGTTTAAGCGAAAGTAACCGATGATCGTCAATATGCGCGTCGGGTCCGATGACGCTGGCTACGCTCGTCGTGACCGAGGGACGAAGGAGTCGTGCATGGTCCTGACCGGACGCACACCGTCCCGCAGGCTGGCCGCCGCCCTCACGGTGCTGAGCTGCGCCGTCACGCTGACCGCCGCCGGGTGCACGGGCGACGACGACGGCGGGTTCCGACCCGGCGCCGCGGACGTCGGCGACCCGTACGTGCCGGGCCATGGCAACGGCGGTTACGACGTCACGCACTACGGGCTGGACGTCCGCTACGACCCGAAGACCGACCGGCTCACCGGTCGGGCGACCATCACGGCGACGGCCACCCAGGATCTGTCCCGGTTCAACCTGGACCTGGTCGGCCTGGACGTCGGCGCGGTCACCGTCGCCGACGAGCGCGCCAAGCACCGCCGCGATGACGGCGAGCTGGTGGTCACCCCGCGCGACCGGCTTCCGCGCGGCCGGACCTTCACCGTGGCGGTCGACTACGCGGGAGTGCCCACCGCCGTGACCGACGGCGAGCTGGGCAGCGGCGGCTTCCTGCACACCGACGACGGGGCGATCGCTCTCGGTCAGCCCGACTCCGCGGCCACCTGGTTCCCGGTCAACGACCACCCGTCGGACAAGGCCAGCTACGACATCGCGGTGACCGTCCCGGACGGACTGTCCGCGCTGAGCAACGGGGTGCCCGGGCCGAAGAGCAGCGCCGACGGGTGGACCACCTGGCGCTGGTCGGAGCGCACCCCGATGGCGAGCTACCTGAGCACCCTCGTGATCGGAAACTATCGGGTGGTCAACGGCGAGCACGCCGGACGACCGCTGGTCACCGCTGTCGCGGCGAGCCTGCCGGCGAACGGTGGGGCGGCCGGCTCCCTGGCCCGCACCGGCGAGATCGTGGACTTCCTGGCCAGCCGCTTCGGCCCGTACCCGTTCGACTCGTACGGCGGGATCGTGGTCGCCGACGACCGGATCGGGTACGCGTTGGAGACCCAGTCCCGGCCGGTCTACGGGCCCGCCTTCTTCACCGACGACCATCCCAACCCCGGCGTGGTGGCACACGAGCTGGCCCACCAGTGGTTCGGCGACAGCGTGTCCCTGCACCGGTGGAGCGACATCTGGCTCAACGAGGGCTTCGCCAGCTACGCCGAGTGGCTGTGGGAGGAGCACGACGGCGGTCGGACCGCGCAGCGCAACTTCGAGCTGCAGTACGCGTCGACCGACTGGTCCCAGCCGTCGGTCGAGCCGGGACGGGAGCGGATGTTCGGCACCGCGGTCTACAAGCGCGGCGCGCTCGCCGTGCACGCGCTGCGCCGGACTGTCGGTGACGACACCTTCTTCCGCATCCTGCGTACCTGGACCACCGAGCGGGCGGGCGGCACCGCCACCACCTCGGACTTCGTGGCGCTGGCCGAGCGGGTGGCCGACCGGCAGCTACGGCCGCTCCTCGACGCGTGGCTGGTGGGCGGAGCGGCACCGACCCTGCCGTGACGGCCTCGTGATCATCTGTCGATAGGCTGCCGCCTGCGATCAGGCAGGAGCGCCGGTCGCGCGGGGTGGCCAGGCCCCCCGCACCGGGTGTACGGGGAGGGTTCGTGATGCGGGGAACGCGGCGCAGGCTGCGGGTGGGTGCCGGTCTGCTGGTGACCGGGGCGCTCGTGCTGTCCGGATGCGACTCGTCCACGAAGGAGGCCGCGGCCCCGACGCCGAGCGCGTCCCCGACGCCGTCGCGGACCTTCACCGCCGGGGCGGCCGGGCTCGGGGACGCGTACTTCCCGACGTACGGCAACGGCGGGTACGACGTCGGGAAGTACACCGTGAAGGTGCGCTACGACCCGGCGAAGGACCGGCTGACCGGTACGGCAACCGTGCAGGCCACGGCGACGGCGGACCTGTCGACGTTCAACCTCGACCTGGCCGGTCTGACCGTCAAGACGGTCACCGTGGACGGCGCACCGGCCACCTACACCCGGGACAAGAACGAGCTGGTGATCAAGCCGGCGGCCGGCCTGATCACGGGCAACGGTTTCGTCGCGGAGATCGTGTACGAGGGGGTGCCGAAGCCGCTGAAGAACGAGGTGCTCGGCGAGGGCGGGTTCCTGCACACCGCCGACGGCGCGATCGCGCTGGGCCAGCCGGAGTCGGCGAGCACCTGGTTCCCGGTCAACGACCACCCGTCCGACAAGGCCGCGTACGACTTCGAGGTCACCGTCCCGCAGGGCCTGACCGCCGTCAGCAACGGCGTGCCGGGCGGCAACACCACCAAGGACGGCTGGACCACCTGGAAGTGGTCGGAGAAGTCGCCCATGGCCAGCTACCTGAGCACCGTGGTGATCGGCAAGTTCCGGATCACCACCGGCCAGCACAAGGGGAAGCCGGTCTACAGCGCCGTCACCACCAAGGTGGCCAAGGGCGCGTCGGACGCGTCGATCGCGCAGACCGTCAAGGTGGCCGACTACCTGGAGACCGTCTTCGGGCCGTATCCGTTCGACGCGTACGGCGGTGTGGTCGTCTCGGACAGCCGGATCGGGTACGCGCTGGAGACGCAGAGCCGCCCGGTCTACTCCGCCGGATTCTTCCGCCGTGGCGAGAACACCGAGGTGGTCGCCCACGAGCTGGCCCACCAGTGGTTCGGCGACAGCGTGGCGCTGGCCAAGTGGGAGGACATCTGGCTCAACGAGGGCTTCGCGACGTACGCGGAGTGGCTGTGGGCCGAGCACACCAAGCAGTACACCGCGAAGCAGGCGTTCGACATCCGCTACGAGCGGGTGCCGGCCGCGGTGTGGAAGACCCCGCCGGGCAAGCCGGGGGTGAAGGACCTGTTCAGCGAGTCGGTCTATCAGCGTGGCGGGATGACCCTGCACGCGCTGCGGGTGGCCGTCGGCGACAAGGCGTTCTTCCAGATCGTCAAGACCTGGGCGGCGGAGAAGCGCAACGGGACCGCCACCACCGCCGAGTTCGTGGCCCTCGCCGAGCGGATCTCCGGCAAGCAGCTCGACGCTCTCTTCGAGGCGTGGCTCAACGGCACCAAGAAGCCCGCCCAACCCAAGAAGCTCTAGGAAGGTGCCCCGGGGGCCTCGGTCGAGCCGAGGGCCCCGGGGCGCGGGTCAGGTCTTGACGACCAGCTTGGGGTGGGCCGCGAGGTACGCGTCCGCGCGGCCGGCCCGGAGTTCGGTAATGAACTTCCGGCCCTCGCTGGTGAGTTGTTCGCCCTGGTAGGCGCTGCCCTTGCCGACACCTGAGCCGGGCAGGCCGACCAGGACGAACTTGTTCTCCGGCACCCCGCTGAGCGCGTACGCCAGGTCGACGATCCGGTTGCCGCCCACGTAGATCAGGGTGTCGCCCAGCGCGGCGACCACCTGGTCGACGCGCTCCGGCTGCCGGGCCAGGCCCTCATCGAGGATCTTGCGGGTCAGCGCTCGGACGAGCTGCTGCTGGTGGCGCTGGCGGGCGTAGTCGCCGCCGGTGATGTAGCGCTGCCGCGCGTAGTCCAGGGCCTGCCACCCGTTGAGGTGCTGCTCGCCCTTCTCGTAGACCTGCTGCGGCCCGGTGTACCCGCCGGGGGCGCTGTCCCGGTACTTGCCGTCCGGCTTGCGGTGCAGGGAGGCGACCCGCTGGTCGACGTAGATGTCCACCCCGCCGAGGGCGTTCACCAGCCGGTCGAACCCGGCGAAGGTGAGCACCGCCCCGGCGTCGATCCGCAGCCCGGTGTATCCGCTCACCGTGCTGCGCAGCAGCTCGTACCCCTGGGCGGTGCTCGGCTGCTTGGGCTTGCCGGGCACCCGGCTGCCGAAGCTCATCGAGTGGGTGAGCTTGGTCTTGCCGCCCTTGTAGCCGGCCTTCGGGAACGCCGGAATGTCCACCAGCAGGTCGCGGGGGAGCGAGAAGAGGTACGCCCGGCCCAGCCCCTTCGGCACGTGCAGCACCAGCACGGCATCGGAGTGCGGCTCCCAGCCGGGAACGCTGACCCGGGTGTCCACCCCGACGAGCAGCAGCGTCAGCGGGCCAGTGATGTTCGCGCCCGGGGGCGGGCCGCTCGGGCTGGGCGTGGGGGTGGGCGTGCCGACCGACGACGGGCTCGGCGAGCCGGCCACCGGAGTGCCGGCGGGCGAGTCGCCGCCGGTCAGGCGGGTGATCACCACAGTGCCGCCAGCGATCAGCGCGACGACGGCGAGGGCGGCCAGCCCGAGCACCAGCCACCGCCGGCGCGGCTCCATCGACCCCAAGATCATCTTCGTTTCCTTCCACCCGTATCCGGCACAACGCTCCGACGGGTGCTCCGGGTTGCGGCCGGAAGGCGCCGGGTCGGTCGGCCGGTGCATGATCGCGCGAAAACTGCCGCTGGCGCGAGCGCTACTGACGGGTAATGATGCGTCCATGCGGTACGACGTGGTCGTCATCGGGTCCGGCTTCGGCGGCAGCGTCACGGCGCTCCGCCTGGCCGAGAAGGGTTACTCGGTCGGCGTCCTGGAGGCCGGCCGCCGCTTCGCCGACGACGAGTTCCCGCAGACGTCCTGGCGGGCCCGCCGCTTCCTGTGGGCGCCGAAGCTGGGCTGCTACGGCATCCAGCGGCTCACCCTGCTCCGCCCCGCCGAGCGGCGATCTGGCGGCGGCGTGCTCGTGCTCTCCGGCGCGGGAGTGGGCGGTGGCTCGCTGGTCTACGCGAACACCCTCTACGAACCGCTGCCGGCGTTCTACACCGACCCGCAGTGGCGCGACATCACCGACTGGCGCGACGAGCTGGCCCGCCACTTCGACCAGGCGAAGCGGATGCTCGGCGTCACCACGTACCCGATGGACACCGGCGCGGACCGCGCCATGCGGGCGGTGGCCGACCGGATGGGGGTGGGCCACACCTTCCACGCCACCCCCGTCGGCGTGCACATCGGCCGCCCCGGCCAGCGCGTCGCCGACCCGTACTTCGGTGGCGTCGGCCCGGAGCGCACCGGCTGCCTGCACTGCGGCTCGTGCATGACCGGCTGCCGGCACGGGGCCAAGAACACGTTGGTCAAGAACTACCTGTGGCTCGCCGAGCGGCTGGGCGCCACCGTGCACCCGCTGACCACGGTGACGGCCGTCCGGCCGGCCGCCGACGGCGGGTACGAGGTGCACACCGAGCGCACCGGTGCCTGGCTGCGCCGACGGCGGCAGGTGATCCACGCCGACCAGGTGGTCTTCGCCGCCGGGGCGCTCGGCACCCAACGGCTGCTGCACGGCATGAAGACCGACGGCGCCCTGCCCCGGCTCTCACCCCGCCTCGGTGAGCTGACCCGGACCAACTCGGAGGCGATCCTGGGCGCCTCGGTGGACCACCGGCGGGCCCGGTCCGAGCGGCTGGACTTCACCGAGGGGGTGGCGATCACCAGCTCGTTCCACCCGGACCCGCAGACCCACATCGAGCCGGTCCGCTACGGGCGCGGCTCCAACGCCATGGGGCTGCTCCAGTCGCTGCTTGTCGACGGCGGCCCGCACCGCGTTCGGCGCTGGCTGGGCAGCATCGTCCGGCAGCCGGGGCTGGCCGCCCGGATGCTGTCCGTGCGCGGCTGGTCGGAGCGGACGGTGATCGCCCTGGTGATGCAGTCGGTGGACAACTCGCTGACCACCCGCTGGCGGCGCGGCGTGTTCGGTCGCCGGCTGGTCACCGGGCCCGGCCACGGCACCCCGAGCCCGACCTGGATCCCGGCCGGCAACACCGCGACCCGGCTGCTCGCCGAGGAGATCGGCGGTACGCCGGGCGGCTCGCTCACCGAGCCGTTCGACATCCCGATCACCGCGCACATCCTGGGCGGCGCGGTGATCGGCGCCACCGAGGCCGACGGGGTGATCGACCCCTGGCACCGGGTGTACGGCCACCCGGGGCTGCACGTGGTGGACGGCGCGGCGGTGTCGGCGAACCTGGGCGTGAACCCGTCCCTGACGATCACCGCACAGGCGGAACGGGCGATGTCCTTCTGGCCCAACCGGGGCGAGCCGGACCCTCGGCCCCCGCTCGGAGATCCGTACCGGCGGCTGCCTCCCGTACCCCCGCTGCACCCGGCGGTGCCGGCGGACGCCCCCGGCGCGCTGAAACCCTGACCCCGGCGGGCTGTGACCCTGACCCCGGCGGGCGAGCCGGTGCCGGGGACGGCGGTGCTGTCGGTAGGCTTTGTGCACATGAGCCTGCCTCGCCCTGTCCTCGTGGTGGACTTCGGAGCCCAGTACGCCCAGCTCATCGCGCGCCGGGTCCGCGAGGCGAAGGTCTACTCCGAGATCGTGCCGCACTCGATGCCGGTCGCCGAGATGCTGGCGAAGAACCCGGCCGCGATCATCCTCTCCGGCGGTCCGGCCAGCGTGTACGCGCCGGACGCCCCGCAGATCGACGCCGGCGTGTTCACGGCCGACGTGCCGGTCTTCGGCATCTGCTACGGCTTCCAGGCGATGGCCCAGGCGCTGGGCGGCACCGTCGCGCGGACGGGCAACCGCGAGTACGGCGGCACGCCGCTGCGCCCCCGCCTCCTCGAGCCGGGTGTGCTGCTGCGCGACCTGCCGGCGGACCTGCCGGTCTGGATGAGCCACGGAGACTGCGTCACCGAGGCCCCCGAGGGCTTCACGGTCACCGCCGAGTCGGCGGGCGCGCCGGTGGCGGCCTTCGAGGACGTGGCCGGGCGCCGGGCCGGCGTGCAGTTCCACCCGGAGGTCGGGCACACCGCGCACGGTCAGGAGATGCTGACCCGCTTCCTGTACGACATCGCCGGCATCGAGCCGACCTGGACGCCCGAGAACATCATCGACGAGCAGGTCGCCCGGATCCGCGCCCAGGTCGGTGACAAGGAGGTCATCTGCGGCCTCTCCGGCGGGGTGGACTCGGCGGTCGCCGCCGCGCTGGTGCACAGGGCGGTCGGTGACCAGCTCACCTGCGTGTTCGTCGACCACGGTCTGCTGCGGGCGGGCGAGGCCGAGCAGGTCGAGAAGGACTACGTGGCGGCCACCGGCATCAAGCTGAAGGTGGTCGACGCCGCCGACCGGTTCCTCGGCGCGCTGGCCGGGGTGACCGATCCGGAGCAGAAGCGCAAGATCATTGGCCGGGAGTTCATCCGGGTCTTCGAGGCCGCCGCCCGCGAGATCGCCTCGCACGGCGACGTGGAGTTCCTGGTCCAGGGCACCCTCTACCCGGACGTGGTGGAGTCCGGCGGCGGCACCGGCACCGCCAACATCAAGAGTCACCACAACGTCGGCGGCCTGCCGGAGGACCTGAAGTTCGCCCTGGTCGAGCCGCTGCGCACCCTCTTCAAGGACGAGGTCCGGGCGCTCGGCCTCCAGCTGGGCCTGCCCGAGGCGATGGTCTGGCGGCACCCGTTCCCCGGCCCCGGCCTGGCCATCCGGATCATCGGCGCCGTCGACCGCGAGCGCCTCGACCTGCTGCGCCGCGCCGATCTGATCGCCCGCGAGGAGCTGACCGCCGCGGGCCTGGACCGGGGTGTCTGGCAGTTCCCCGTGGTGCTGCTCGCCGACGTGCGCAGCGTCGGCGTGCAGGGTGACGGGCGCAGCTACGGGCATCCCGTGGTGCTGCGCCCGGTCTCCAGCGAGGACGCGATGACCGCCGACTGGTCCCGGCTGCCCTACGACGTGGTGGCCCGGATCTCCACCCGGATCACCAACGAGGTCGCCGAGGTCAACCGTGTGGTGCTGGACGTGACCAGCAAGCCGCCGGGCACCATCGAGTGGGAGTGACCGCGGCTCACGCGGCCGGCGGCGTGTGGGACGGGGTCGTCGGCGGGTAGGGCGGCGTCGGCGCGTACCCCGGCTGCGGTCCGCCGGGCGCGGGCCCGGCGGTGGGCTGCGGCGCGGCGCCCGCCGGGTGCGGCCAGGCCGGCGCGCCGGTGGGCTCCTCGGGCATCAGGAACCACATGATGGGGTACGCGAACAGCGCGAGCCCGCCGGTGAGCAGGCCGGTGACCGCGAAGGCCACGCGGACCAGTGTGGGGTCGACGTCGAAGTAGCGGCCGAGGCCGCTGGCGACCCCCGCCACCATGCGGTCGGTGGTGGGTCGCCGGAGCTGCTTGTACGGGGCGTGCGGTGCGGCGGTGGATGTCATGTCTCCACGGTCCGCGCCGGTGCCCGGCCCGCCCTCGGTGACCGCCCGGATCCTTACCCTGACCGATCCCTGAGCGGGTAGCAAAGAGTCAGGAATCCGACTCTTTTCCGTCCCGGTAACCCGTCCCGGGGAGAATTTGGTCCCGTGACCACCTTGCTGGAGCCGCTTCGCAGGATCGCGGCATACGCAGTTTGTGCTGATTCAGACGGCCGAGTGTTGCTGGTCCGCGCATCGGAGCGCTCCGGCACCCCCGGCACCTGGTCGCTGCCGGGCGGAGCGGTCGACCACGGTGAGGACCCGAACCACACAGTCGTCCGCGAGACCGCCGCCGAGACGGGCCTCTCGGTCGCCGTCTCGGGCCTGGCCGACGTGCTCGCCGACATGCGGGCGCTGCCCGAGCGCGGCATCACCATCCACACCGACCGGCTGATCTACCGGGTGGCGGTGCGGGGCGGCACCCTCGCCGACCGGGTCGGCGAACGCCCCACCGACCTGGCCCGGTGGTACACGCTCGACGAGGCCCGCGAGTTGCCGCTGCGCTCGTTCACGGCCCGCGCCCTCGGCCTGCCCGCCTCCTCGGCCGACGTGGTGCCCGACGAGGTGCCCGAGTTCCCCTCCTTCTACGCGGTGCCCGGCCCGGACGGGCTGCACCGTGCGCAGCGCTTCGCCGCGTACGCCGTGTGCACCGACCCGGCCGGTCGGGTGCTGCTCACCCGGATCTCCGACGGCTACCCGGGCGCCGGCTGCTGGCACCTGCCCGGCGGCGGCACCGACTACGGCGAGCAGCCCGGCGCGGCGCTCATCCGGGAGCTGGTGGAGGAGACCGGCCAGTCCGGCCGCCTCGTCGAGCTGCTGGGTGTGGCGAGCCACCGCGACGCCGCCTCGCTCGGCCCGGAGGGCTACCCGATCGACTGGCACGGCGTCCGCGCCTTCTACCGGGTCGTCGTCGACGAGCCCAACGCGCCGACGATCACCGACGTCGGTGGCTCCACCTGCGAGGCCCGTTGGTTCGCCCGCGAGGAACTGGGCGCCCTCCCGACCGACCGCCTGACCGAGGTGACCGCAGAAGCAGTCCAAGCAGCCCAACTAACCTAACCCCCACCCCACCCCACCCCGCCCCCGGCCTCCCTCGTCGCGGCGATCATGAAGTTATTGTCGGGACACGCCGGGATGGACGGCGATAACTTCATGATCACCGGCCTGAAGGCGGGTGCGGGGGAGCGGGGGCCTGGTTGTGGAGCTGGTGCGGCGGGTTGCGGCTTATGGTCTGTTGTCGGCCTCGGGGCGAGTTCTGGTTGTTCGGGGGGCTGTGGGGGCGGTGTGGTCGCTGCCTGGGGGGCCGGTCGCGCACGCCGAGCATCCTGAGCGTGCGGCCGTGCGCGCGGTGGGCGAGCAGACCGGGCTGACCGTGTCGGTGGGCCGGTTGCGGGCCGTGGTCGCTGACGTCAGCACCCTCGCGCAGGACGGCGTCTCGCTGCACACCGACCGGTTGCTGTTCGAGATGACCGTTGACGGCGATGCGCCGGGCGACACCGGAGACGGCACGATCGAGGCCCGCTGGGTCAGCCCAGAGGACGCGGCCCGGCTGCCGTTGACGCCGTTCAGCGCCGAACTGCTCGGACTGCCGGTCACCCCGCTCCCGGCCGACGCGCACCCGTCCGCCGAGCCGCTCCCGCCGCCGCACCCGGATCGCCGGCTGCGCTTCGGGGCGTACGGGCTGGTCACCGACCCGGCCGGGCGGGTCCTGCTCACCCAGATCGCCGACGGCTATCCCGGGGCCGGCAAGTGGCACCTGCCCGGCGGTGGCACCGATCACGGTGAGCAGCCGACCACCGGGCTGCTCCGTGAGCTGGTCGAGGAGGGCGGTCAGGTGGGCCGGGTCGTGGAGCTGCTCGGCGTGGACAACCTGCACAACCCGGCCGCGCTCGGCCCGGAGGGCCGTCCGCTGGACTGGCACGGCGTTCGGGTGATCTATCGGGTGCTCGTGGACGTACCCACTGACGCGGTGGTGACCGAGTCCGCCGGTGGCTCGACCGCCCGGGCGGGCTGGTTCACCATCGCCGAGACCGCTGACCTGCTGCTGACCGGCATCGCTGCCTCGGCAATCGGACAGCTGGGTCGATAGCACCCGGCTCGGCGAGCCGAGATGGTGACCCTCCGGTACAGTCAGAGACGGGAATGGTGGAGGAAACGGGCGATGAGGCCCGGGATGGGAATAACAAGGCGGTTCGCGCGGTTTGCACCAGATATAAGTACCGCCGGCAGCTATCGCCAAGCCACGTTCCCCTATGCGATGGTGTACTCCGCAAAACGGCTGCCGGGCCACGCAAGGTCCGGCACGAGACAGCCGGACATCCGCCCCAAACGGCGGCAAGCCGATCCGGTGATGGAGGAAACGTGCCGAGAGCCCCATGGCGCCGGCGTCGTACGACTGACAGTCCGCGCCCCGCAGGGCGTCGCTGGGCGGGCCCGTTGCGCCGCAGCAGCACGTTCGCCCGCCAGGTGCTGCTGGTCCGGGCGGGTCGCCGTGACGGCGACCTGCGGACCACCGACGTGACACTGCCCGAGCACCGGTACGCCGACCGCCAGCGCCGCCGTTACGGCCTGGACCGGCTCGGCCGTCCGTCGCTCGGCGTCAATCGCGCCGAGGTCGAGGCGGTCATGCCGGTCAGCCCGGCGCTGCCGCCGATGGCGCACGCCGACGAGGCGTCGTCCCGGTCGATCCCACTGCTGCCCGGCGAGCGCACCGTCGCCCGCCGGATGAAGTTCGGCCTGGTCAACGCCTGCACCCTGGCCAGCCTCATGCTCGGCATGCTGGCCATCTTCCTCGCCATGCAGGGCGAGGTGCGCATCGCCGCCCTCTGCCTGATCGCCTGCGTCGGCTTCGACGGCCTCGACGGCGCGTTGGCGCGCCGGCTCGGCGTCGCCAGCCCGTTCGGCGCTCAGATGGACTCGCTGGCCGACATGTGCTCGTTCGGCCTCGCCGCGCCGGTGGTGGTCTACGCCTCGCTCGCCGGCTCCGTGTCGACGGCTGCGGCCGCGGTGGCCTGCGCCCTGGTCGCGGCGTGTGCGGCGATCCGGCTGGCCCGCTTCAACGTCTCGCCGAAGGACGGCCGCTTCTTCTGCGGTGTCCCCACCACCATGGCCGCGGCCGTGCTCGCCGTGACCGTGGCGATCGGCCTGCCGGTGCCCGGCCTGGTGCTGGTCGCCGGGGTGGCACTGCTCGCCTTCGCGATGGTGTCCAGCTTCCCGTACGCCAAGCTCGCGCGCCTGGTGAAGCTGCCGCCGTGGCTCTGGCTGGCCCCGGTGCTCGGCGCGCTCGTCGACATCCGGCTCACGTTCGCCCTGATCGTGGTGGGCTACCTGGTCAGCGGGCCGGTGCTCTGGCTGCGCCAGCGTCGTACCGCCTGATCCGACACACGAAAAGGGGCGCCGCGGACAGCGGCGCCCCTTTTTCGCGTCTTGGCGTCAGCGCCAGCGGGCGATGACTGTGGAGCCGCCGACCACCTTGTCGCCCGGCCCCACCAGCGGGTCAGCGGCCTCGGCCGGCAGGTAGACGTCGGTCCGCGAGCCGAACCGGATGAGCCCGAAGCGCTCCCCCTTCGCCAGCAGCGCGCCGATCGGCGCGCGCTGCACGATGCGACGGGCGATCAGGCCGGTCCGCTGCGCGACCACCACCGTGCCACGGCTGGTGTCCAGGACGGTGTACGCGGCGACGTTGTGCTCGGCGTCCGGCTTCATCGCGTTGACGAAGCCGCCGTCGGCGACGAAGTAGTCCACGACCTTGCCGGCGACCGGAGCCCGGTTGACGTGCACGTCCAGCACGGAGAGGAAGACCGCGACGCGCAGCCACTCACCGTCGCCGAAACGCTCGTCGTGCAGGCGCTGCACCGACAGGACCTTGCCGTCCGCGCTGGCCACCACGGCGTTCGGGTCCTCCGGGACGTCCCGCTGGGGATCGCGGAAGAACGCGGCGACCGGCCCGGCGGCCAGCGCCGGCAGCAGCCACAACTTGGACGACGGACGCGCCACCCGGGCCAGCGCCGCCAGACCCAGTGTGATGCCCGCCGCGGCCACCCCGTTGGAGTCGATGTGCATTCCCCGGGTCAGCGGCACGCTCGACGGCCGGTACGCCGGGGCCAACCGGTCGGCCGTGGCCGGGCTGGCCGGGGTGAACCGGAGCCGGTAGACCCGTACCGGCGGTGTGTTCCGCAGCACCAGGTCCCCGCCGACGCCGTAGAGGGCGTCCTGCCGGGCCAGCTCGCTGGCCGCGCCGGTCGTCCGGCCCGGCGTCGCGGTGGTCGCCACGCTCAGCACCCCGCCCTCGGTCAGGTACTTGGACAACCCGTCGATGCCGCTCCGGGTCTCCTCGGCGGTGCCGATGAACGCCTCGCCGGCGATGACCACGGCGGCGGCCTCGGCGTCGGCGAGCGAGTCGACCACGCGTACGCGGTCGGCGACCCACCGGCCCTGGGCGGTGACGTGCTCGCGGAGCACGGGGGCGCCGGACGAGTCGGCGGGCACCACGGTGAGCTGGTCACCGGGGAGCAACGCCTCGATGGCCGCGGCCAGCACCGCGGACTCCGGGCTCGCGCCGACCAGCAGGGCGGCCTTCGGGTCGTTCATCCGGGCCAGCTCGGTGACGAGGGTACGGGCGGCTCGCTCGCCGATGCGGACCGGACCGGACCGGCCGGTGGTACGCACGGCGGGGGACTGCGTCATGTCGGGCGGGCTCCTGACGGGGTAGAGACGGGAATCGCGGCGGGGCCGCCATGGCGGGGACGGGCCGGCCGGCGGAGGCGAGATCTCCACCGGTCAGCATATGCGCCTGCCCGCGCCGGCCGCACCGCCGTGGAGGTGGTGCGGGCCGCCGCGGGCAGGTGGCCGGGTCAGGATTCCCGCCGTCGGCCCTCCCGCTCGTCCGCCGGATCGTCGCCGGTCGCCGTGCTCGGGTGGTCGGGCCGGGGCTGCTCGTCGGCCCCGTCGCCGGGCCGGTCGGAGACCGGCGCCGCCGACGACTCCGACGCGCCGTGGGCCAGCCAGGCGGGGTGGATGGCGTCCGCCGACGCCTCCGGTGCCCGGATCTCGGCGGTCGACGCCTCCGGCAGACGCATCTCGGCGGTCGGCGCCTCCGGTGCCCGCAGGGCCACGGTGGGTGCCTCTGGCGCCGGTCCCGGCAGGGGAGCGTCCCAGGTGGAGTGTTCGGCGGTCCAGGCCGGAAGGCCCGCGCCGGAGGTCGGGGCGGGCACCCCGGAGGTCGGCACGCCGGGCTCGGCGGCGCCCGTGACCGGCCCGGACGCCGAGGTCGGCGTGCCGGGCTGCTGGGCCGCGATGGTGGCCGGGTCGGCGACGTCGTTCGGCTCCGGGCGGCCGGAGCGGCCGGAGCGCAACGCGCCGACCAGACCGAAGATCCCGATCAGGATCAGCGCGCCGGCCAGGAACCAGCCGACCGGCGGCAGCGCGAGCCCGAGCAGTTGGGCGAGCAGCCACCAGGCCGACAACGCCAGGAACACCAGCCCGAAGGCGAACGAGAGCAGGTCCGTACGGTGAGCCTTCACCGGGTCACCTCCAGGTTGCCGGCATTGACGTGGATGTACAGGCGCAGCTTCCCGCCGCCGGGACCGTCCGCGCCCAGGTCGGTGGACTCCCGCAGGCGGCCGTCGATCCCGCCGGAACGGTTGCCGAAGATGGTGGCGTCGCCGGCGTTGACGTCGGCCACGGTGGTCACGTCCACGTTCGGCGGTACGACAACCGTCGCCTGCCCGAAGTTGATCGCGACGGTCACCTCGCTGTCCTGCTTCGTGAAGTCGATGCCCCGCAGGTCGAGCACGGCGTCACCGAAGCTGTTCTCGTACCGGTTGGCGAGGTCGCGGTAGTCGGTGGGCGCCCAGGTGACCGCGCCGTCCACGCCACGGATGCGGTCGTAGGACTCGGCGACCGTGGCGGTTCCCAGAGCCGCGGCGGTCACCAGGCCGAGCGCGATCAGCCAGCGGGCCCGCCCGAACCAGGTGCCGACCAGCAGCCCCAGCCCGATCGTGGCCAACGCGGCCGCGAAGTACGCCGAGGCGCCGACGGCGAAGACGTCCAGCAGGTCGAGCAGGGCGACCACGCCGAGGGCCAGGAAGATCAGCGAGAAGGTCACCGCGCCGAGCGGTGAACGCTCCCGGGGCCGCTTCGGCGGCTTCGGTGGTTTGGGCGGCGGATACGCGGCCGGGGCCGGCGCGGCGTACGGGCCGTGTGGCGCGAACGGTGGGCGGTACCCGCCCGGCGTCGCCGCGGCCGGGTAACCGGACGGACCGGCGGGCACTGCGGTCACCGGCGCCGACGGCCAGCCAGCGGTGGGGGTGACCTCGGTGGCCGTGCCGTTGCCCGGCCAGCCCTGCTCGGGTGCCGGCCAGGTGGCCTCCTGCGGCCCGGTCGTGGCGCCGGCCGGCTGCCCGGACACCGGCCCCGCCCCGGACGACAGCGCCGCCCCGGACACCGGCTGCGCGCCGACGAACGGCTGCGTGGCGGTGGCCGGCTGGGTGCCGTGGACGGGCGCGGGTGCGCTCGGCGTCTCACCCGGCGCCGCGGCGGCGTACGCCGGAGCGCCACCGGCCAACGGCGCGGTCGCCAGCGGCCCGGTGGACGGCGCCGCGCCGTACGTCGGAGCGGGCCAGGCGACCGGCGGGACCGGCCCGGGTGGCGTACCGGTCGGGTTGGGCGGCACCGGTCCACCCGGGGCGCCGGGCTGTGGTCCACGACTGTCCCGGTTGAGCAGCAACGCGCCGCCGATCAGGATGGCCGCGCCGAGCAGCACCGCGCGGAAGGCGTCGGTGACGATGTAGCCGAAGCTGGCCGCCACCAGGATGCCCAGCACGATCACGGTCACCGGGGACATGCTGGAACGGCCGCGCCCCAGCATCGACTCCACCGGGGATGCCGTGTCGCCCTCGTTCGGGATGATCAGCCAGGCGGCGACGTACACCAGGATGCCGATGCCGCCGAAGAACCCGAGCACCGCGAGCAGCACCCGCCAGAGCACCGGATCGGTGTTGGTGGCTCGTCCGATCGCCGCGCAGACCCCGGCCAGGTAACGGCCGTCGCGCGGTCGGACCAGCCCGTACCGCGAGGTGAAGCCGGTGCCGCCCAGCGGCCCCACGGACGGCCCCGGCCCACCGGGCCCTCCAGGCGTACCCGCGCCCCCGCCGGGCCCGTAGCCCGCACCGGTCGTACCGCCACCGGGCCCGTAGCCCGCGCCGGGCGTACCGGCGGGCCCGTAGCCTGCGCCCGGCGCGAAGCCGGCGCCGGGCGCGTAGCCCGCGGCGGGTCCCTGGCCCGTGCCGGGCGTGTAGCCGGCGCCGGGGTTGTGTCTCGCGCTCGGAGGCTCGTACGCGCCCGGTGTCGGTTCGGCGGTCGGGCCGGTGTCGGCGGGCGGGCCGAACGTGGTGGGCTCGGTCCAGCCGGCGGGCGTCCCGGCTGGTGCGGGCGGTGCTGAACCGCCCGGCTGTGCCGACCCGGGGCGGGGCGGCGGGGCAGCTTCCTCGGTCATGCCTCGATCCTGCTGCCCGCGTCGCCCGAACGGCCTCAGGACCCGACCCTGACCCCACCCTGAGATCCGGGCGGCCGGAATGTCGGGGGCGTCCCCGTGGTCGGCGGACGCCGCAGCGTGTGACGATCGGACTCACCGACCTCCGGACAGCCCACCACCGTGACCAGGGAGCCTGCGATCAGCACCGTGACCCCGCCTCCGCGCCTGTACCGCGCCCCCGAGCATCGGATGGCCGCTGGCGTCGCCGCCGGTATCGCCGACCATCTCGGCATCTCGGTGCTGCGCGTGCGGGTGGCGTTCATGGTGCTGCTCGGGCTGAGCGGGCTCGGACTGCTGCTCTACGCGGCCTTCTGGGCGGTGGTGCCGCTGCGCCCCGGTGACACCGCGGTGCCGCCCCGGCGCGACGTGGCCCAGCTCCTGCCGTTCGTCGGGATCGGGCTCGGTGTCCTGCTGATCCAGGTGATGGTCTTCGACTCGGTCGGCGCGGCGGGCACCGCCGGTTGGCTGGTGGCCATCATCGCGGTCGGCGCCGGGGTCATCTGGCACCAGTCGGCGCCCGAGCGGCGACGGCGCTGGGGCGACACGATGCCGGTCCCGTGGCTCGGGGCGGTCGTGGAGGAGAGCGACCGGCGGGCCTTCGTCCTCCGGTTCATCGGCGGCGGGGTGCTGGTCGCGGTCGGCATCATCGGTGTCGCGGCGGTCTACTCGCCGGCACAGAACTTCGACGCGGTGATCAACGGGGTGATCTTCGCGCTGGTCGGGTTGGCCGGGGTCGGGGTGGTCACCGCGCCGGTGCTCTGGCGGACGTACAGCCAGCTCCGCGCGGAGCGCGAGGGGCGCATCCGCGAGCAGGAGCGGGCCGAGCTGGCCGCGATGGTGCACGACCAGGTGCTGCACACGCTGGCGCTGATCCAGCGCAACGCCAGCGACGTCAAGACGGTGCAGCGGTTGGCCCGGGGGCAGGAGCGTTCGCTGCGCAACTGGCTCTACAAGCCCACGGCGTCACCGAGCGAGCGCTTCGCGGCCGCCCTGGAGCAGGCCGCCGCCGAGGTCGAGGACACCTTCGCGATCACGGTGGAGACCGTGGTGGTGGGCGACCGGGAGACTGACGAGAAGGTCGGCGCGCTGGTCGCCGCCGCGCGGGAGGCGCTGGTGAACGCGGCCCGGCACGCCGGCGTGCAGACCGTGTCGCTCTACGCCGAGGTGGAGCCCGATCAGGTCAGCGTCTTCGTCCGGGACCGGGGCAAGGGCTTCGATCCGGATACGGTGGAGGACCACCGGCACGGCGTACGCGGTTCGATCATCGGACGGATGAAGCGGCACGGCGGACGGGCCGAGATCCGGTCCGGCCCGGGGGAGGGGACCGAGGTCCGGTTGATCCTGCCGATCTCCCGGGACTCGTCCGCAGCGGAGAGGAACAAATGACCATGGCCGAGCAGCCGATGGAGCACCTCGACCCGGCGACCAGCCGCCCGGAACGCCTGCGGGTTTTCCTGGTCGACGACCACGCGATGTTCCGTGCCGGGGTGCGTGCCGAGCTGGGCGCCCATGTCGAGGTGGTGGGTGAGGCGAGCACGGTGGCCGAGGCGGTCACCCGGATCGCCGCCACCGTCCCGGACGTGGTGCTGCTCGACGTACACATGCCCGACGGCGGTGGCCGCGCCGTGCTGGAGGCGATGCGGCGCAGCCATCCGCAGGTCAAGTTCCTGGCGCTGAGCGTCTCCGACGCGGCGGAGGACGTGATCGGGTTGATCCGGGCCGGCGCCCGGGGGTATGTCACCAAGACCATCTCCCCGGACGAGCTGACCGCGGCGATCCGTCGGGTCGCCGACGGTGACGCGGTGTTCAGCCCCCGGCTCGCCGGGTTCGTGCTGGACGCCTTCGCGGCCCGGCCGGACGCCCCGGTGGCCGACCCCGAGTTGGACCAGCTCACCAACCGGGAGCGGGAGGTGCTGCGCCTGCTCGCCCGGGGGTACGCGTACAAGGAGATCGCCAAGGAGCTGTTCATCTCCATCAAGACGGTGGAGACGCACGTGTCGAACGTGCTGCGCAAGCTCCAGATGTCCAACCGCTACGAACTGTCCCGCTGGGCGGCGGACCGCCGGCTCGTGTGATCTATTCCTCCGCCCCGGCATTTCGGGCAGATGCCACGGATGCCGCCGGGCGGGGCTGACAAACGATCACCCGTCGTCCCATACTGCCCCGGTCCCGTTTCCGCGCGTGGGTGTTGGCATCCCGCGGAGGCGGCGGCTTACGCGTGCCCGCGGTAGCGGGTCACCCCTGGGGGAGAGGTACCAATCTTGATGTTGGGACAACGAGGACGACACTGGGCGCGGGTCGCGTTGGCGGCCGTCGCCGGCGGCGCGCTGGCGCTCGGCGTGGCGGGTGCCGCAGCCGCTGCTCCGGCCACCGGTGTGGCCAAGGTGGTCGATGGCACCGAGGTCACCCTGAAGCTCGACGGCAAGACGCGCACCACGTCTGCGCTCGCTCTGAAGATCGACGGCAAGCTGGTGCCGGCGTTCTGCATCGACTACCACACCAGCGTGAAGCTCGACGGCAAGTACGAGGAGGGCAGCTGGGACGAGTCCGAGGTGCGGAACCTCGGCAAGGTCCAGTGGGTGCTCACCCACGGCTACCCGAACGCCGACTCCACCGCGCTTCTCGCCGCCGCCGGCGTGGAGACGAAGGTCGGTAAGAAGCAGCTGGAGACGCTGCTCTACTTCGGCACCCAGACCGCCGTCTGGCACTTCAGCGACGGCATCGAGCTGGGCGCCTGGGAGAAGGACCTGCAGGCCCGCAACCAGTACGAGGTGATCACGAAGGTCCGTGACTACCTCATCAAGAACGCCACCGACCAGCCGGAGCCGCGTGCCGAGCTGTCCGTCGACCCGGCCAGCGCCACCGCGACGGTCGGCGGCAAGGCCGGTCCGTTCACGGTGAAGGGCCCGGCGGGCGCCATCACCGTGGCGGCCACCGGCGGCACCGCCGTCGACGCCGAGGGCAAGCCGGTCACCACGACCACCAACGGCGGGCAGTTCTGGCTGGCCGCTGAGGCCGCTGGCGCGGTCAACGTGACCCTGACCGCGCAGGACTCGGTCTCCTTCGGCCGGGTGTTCCTGTTCACCGGCGCCAAGAAGGCGCAGAAGCTGATCCTCGGCGGCAGCACCGGCGCCACCGTCACCACCCAGGCGGCGGCCACCTTCACCGCCGTCCCCACGACGCCGCCGACCACCCCGACGGCGACCCCGAGCGCGTCGGCCTCGCCGACCACCCCGTCGGCCACGCCGTCGGACTCGGCGCAGCCGGCCAGCCCGGCGCCGTCCACCTCGCCGGCGAGCAACGGTGGCGGCCTGCCGCTGACCGGTTCGCCGATCGCGGCGGCGGCGACCGCCGGTCTGCTGCTGCTCGCCGCGGGTGCGGTGGCCGTCCTCCTGGTGCGTCGTCGCAAGGTCCGCTTCACCGCCTGATCCATCCCCGCCACACCACCGGCCCCGGCCCCGCCTCCAGGCGGCGCCGGGGCCGGTGTCGTCGCAGCCGCCGCGGTCGCTCTTCGGTGATCAGAAAACCGTCCGCGGCACCCTCGTCCACCCAGCCGGCCATGGTGCCCGTGCAGCCGACGTCGACCTCGTCCGGACGGGTAAAGAAAGTCGAGCCCGCGTTAGACGTCGGACCGCGTGGTCGTCAAGCGAAAAAGCTCACATAAGCCGAGCCTGAGCGGGGCGCGAGCGTCCCAGCAGGTCAGGTACTTCCAGGTCGGAGACACCTGGACTGACCGTTTTGTGATCATTTTTCAAGTATCGGCAACGTGGCGGACAACTAACGGCTTGATAACGGCACCTTCACGAAAGCGGCCAGTGGGTGTCACAGTGGCAGCACCTCACCCTCGGTGTGTGGCACTCCGCACGGCCCACGACCACGGCCTCCGCTGTTTTCCCGGCGGGTTCGTGGCTGTGCCGCCTGCGCAGAGTCGCGCCTCGTCGGGTGAGGGAGCCCGGCGGATCGGAACATCAGGGGTGTCCCCAACTTCCCTGTGGTCCCGGCGACCCCCGCCCCGGGGTGGTCGGGCGGTGTCACCCCCAAAACGTGCGTGAAACCCACGACGGAACCAGGTTAGAAAGAGGAGGCCCCTCGGAATGAGAGTCTCGAAGCGGGCGACGAGCGCGATCGCGCTCAGCGCGGCTGCCGCGCTTGTCGCGAGCGGTTGCTCGAGCGGTGACGGCGACGGCGACGCCGCCGCCAGCAAGGATGGCGCGATCGTCATCCACGGCGTCCAGCCGGAGAACCCGCTGGTTCCGTCGAACACCACGGAGACCGGCGGTGGCAAGGTCATCGACTGGCTGTGGACCGGCCTGGTCGAGTACCCCAACGACGGTGGGGCCCCGCGCAACGCGCTGGCCGAGTCCATCGACACCAAGGACTCCAAGGTCTTCACGATCAAGATCAAGAAGGGTACCAAGTTCCACGACGGTACCGAGGTGAAGGCGAAGAACTTCGTCGACGCCTGGAACTGGGCGGCGTACTCGCCGAACGGCGCGCAGAACGGCTCCTTCTTCTCGGACATCGCGGGCTTCGACAAGACCTACACCGAGGACCCGGACGGCCCGGACGGCCCGCAGAAGGCCCCGACCCCGACGGCCGACAAGCTCTCCGGCCTGAAGGTCATCGACGAGCAGACCTTCGAGGTCACCCTCGCCGCCCCGACCGCGGTCTTCCCGACCAAGCTCGGCTACAGCGCGTTCATGCCGCTGCCGGACGTGTTCTTCACCATGAAGCCCGAGGAGTTCGGCAAGAAGCCGATCGGCAACGGCCCGGTGAAGTTCGTGTCGTGGCAGGACAACGTCCTCATCAAGCTGACTCGTTTCGACGACTACAGCCTGCGCGACAAGATGAAGATCAAGGACGTCGACGTCAAGCTGTACCAGGACGAGACGGCGGCCTACGCCGATCTGCTGGCCAACAACCTTGACTTCATGGAGGTTGTCCCCACCTCGGCGCTCGCCGGCGACAAGTGGAAGACCGACCTCGGCGACCGCGGCCTGAACACCGTCACGCCGTCGACCGCGTTCATCGCGTTCCCGATCTACGACAAGCGCTTCCAGAACCCGAAGCTGCGTCGCGCGGTGTCGCTGTCGATCAACCGGCAGGAGATCTCGGACAAGATCTTCTTCGGTACCCGCAAGCCGGCCGACAGCTGGGCGAACCCGCTGACCCCGGGCGCCAAGCCGGGTAACTGCACCGCCTGCAAGTTCGACCCGACCACGGCCAAGCAGCTGCTGACCGAGGCCGGCGGCTTCACCGGTGAGATGGTCTTCTACTACAACTCGGACTCCAGCCACAAGGACTGGATGGACGCGGTTGCGCAGCAGGTCAAGACCAACCTCGGCATCGACGCGCGGGCCGAGGGCATCCCGACCTTCGCGGTGTTCCGCCAGAACATCAACGCCCACAAGATGACCGGCCCGTACCGTGCCGCCTGGCAGCAGGACTACCCGGACGTGGAGAACTGGGTCAACCCGCTCTACGTCAAGGGTGGCTCGTCCAACGACGGCCTGTACAGCAACCCCGAGGTCGACACCCTGGCCAAGCAGGCCAGCGCCGCGCCGAGCCTGGAGGCCTCGCACGAGGCGTTCGCCAAGGCCGTCGAGGTTGTCGACCAGGACGTCCCGAGCATCCCGGTCTACTTCTACGGCCAGCAGTCCGGCCACTCGGAGAAGATCAAGAAGCTCGAGCTGAACAACGTCGGCGAACTCGACATCACCTCGGTCGAGCTCTGATCCGAACGGTCTGACCCCGGGTCGGGCTCGCCACATCCGGTGAGCCCGACCCGGGGCCGTTCCGCGAGTGGGTGCCACAGCACTCCACTCGCCACGTTGTCACCACCGTGTCGGCCGTCCGACGCGCCCCCTGTCTGGAGGACCACCCCATGGGCCGTTATCTGTTGAGACGGCTGCTCCAACTCGTGCCGGTCTTCATCGGCTCGACCTTCCTGATCTACTGGCTCGTCTGGTCCGTCCCGGGCGACCCGTTCGCCGGCAAGTGCGGCGAGCGCCGCTGCCCGGACCAGTACGTCGCGTACATGACCGAGAAGTACCACCTGGACCAGAACGTCTTCGTGCAGTACGGCAACTACATGAAGAACCTGCTCCAGGGCGACTTCGGCCAGACGTTCTCGCAGCGCGACATCGGCGGCATCATCGCCACGGCGTACCCGAACACGCTCAAGCTGGCCCTGGTCGCGCTCGCCATCGAGGCCGTGATCGGCCTCGGCGCCGGCATCCTGACCGGTCTGCGCCGCAACGGCTTCCTGGACAACCTGGTCCTCGTCTCGACCCTCTTCCTGCTCGCGCTGCCGGTGTTCGTCGTCGGCTTCGTGCTGCAGTGGCTGCTGGGTGTGCAGTGGGGCATCGTCAAGCCGACCGTCTCGTCCGAGATGCGATTCTCCGAGCTGATCGTGCCGGGCTTCGTGCTCGGTAGCGCGTCGGTGGCGTACATCGCCCGGGTGGCCCGAACGAGCATCGCGGAGAACCGCCGTGCCGACTACGTGCGCACCGCCATCGCCAAGGGCCTGCCGATGCGCCGGGTCGTGGGTGTGCACCTGCTGCGCAACTCGCTCATTCCGGTCGTCACCCTGCTCGGCACCGACCTCGGCGCCCTGATGGGCGGCGCGATCGTCACCGAGGGCATCTTCGGCATCAACGGAATCGGCCGCGAGGTCTACCGCGCGATCGTCACCAAGGAAAGCGCTACCGTGGTTGGCATCGTGGTCGTACTGGTGGTCGTCTATCTGCTGATGAACCTGTTGGTCGACCTGCTCTACGCCGCCCTGGACCCGAGGATCCGTTATGAGTGACCCAAGCACCGCATCGATTGTCAGCACCCCTCCCGCACAGGTGACGGACACCCCGGCCACCTCCGGGCCGCAGGGCAACGAGAAGCCGCGTGGTCTGCTCGGTGACGCCTGGCGGGACCTGCGCCGTAAGCCGCTGTTCTGGATCTCGACGACGATCATCGTCATCTTCCTGTTGATGGCGGCCTTCCCGTCGCTGTTCGCCCCGGGCGACGCGGTCAACGGATCGCTGTCGCGCAGCCTCAACAAGGCGTCCGGCAACGCGTGGTTCGGGTACGACCTGCAGGGCCGGGACGTCTACGCCCGGGTCATCTACGGCGCGCGTGCCTCCATCGTGGTCGCCGTGCTCTCCGTGGTCGGCACCCTGCTGATCGGTGGTGCCATGGGCATCATCTCCGGATACCTCGGTGGCTGGGTCGACACGATTCTCAGCCGGGTCGCGGACGTGTTCTTCGGAGTGCCGTTCGTGCTCGGCGCGATCGTCATCCTGACCACGTTCAACGGTTCGGGCAGCAGCAACAGCAAGGCCGAGATCATGGGCCTGGTGATCATCTCGCTGATCGTGCTGAGCTGGCCGGTCGTGATGCGGTTGATGCGTTCCTCGGTGCTCTCCACCAAGGAGGCCGACTACATCGTGGCGGCGCGTGCGCTGGGTGCCGGCAGCGGCCGGATCATCCTCAAGCACCTGCTGCCGAACTGCCTGGCCCCACTGCTGGTCTACGGCACGATCATGGTCGGCTCGTTCATCGGCGCCGAGGCAACCCTGTCGTTCCTGGGTGTCGGCCTGAAGTCGCCGGTGGTGTCCTGGGGCATCATGATCAGCGAGGGTAAGGATTTCATCCGGGTCGCGCCGGGGCTCGTGTTCTTCCCCGCCGCATTCCTCGTCGCCGCGGTGCTGAGCTTCGTGATGCTCGGTGAAGCGGTCCGCGAGGCTCTCGATCCGAAACTCCGCTAGGGGAGATCCAGTGTCCGACATTCTCGTGTCTGAGCAGTCCGCGCCGGGATCCGGCGGGTCCGGGCGCCCCTCCGGCCGGCTGCTCGAGGTCGACGACCTGCGGGTGGAGTTCCGTACCCGGGACGGCGTCGCAAAGGTCATCAACGGGGTCACGTACCACGTCGACGCGGGGGAGACCCTCGCCGTGCTCGGCGAGTCCGGCTCCGGTAAGAGCGTCACGGCGCAGACGATCATGGGCATCCTCGACACGCCCCCCGGCTTCGTCACCGGTGGGCGGGTCCGCTTCCACGGAAAGGACATGCTCCGCATGTCCGCCGAGGAGCGCCGCCGCATCCGCGGTGAGGGCATCGCGATGATCTTCCAGGACGCGCTCTCCGCCCTGAACCCGGTCTTCACCGTCGGGTTCCAGATCGCCGAACAGTTCCGGGTTCGGCGGGGTCTGGGTCGCGCGGAGGCCAAGAAGCGCGCGATCGAGATGCTCGACCAGGTCAAGATCCCGAACGCCAAGGGCCGGTTCAACAACTATCCGCACCAGTTCTCCGGCGGTATGCGGCAGCGCGCGATGATCGCGATGTCGCTGGCGCTCGACCCCGAGGTGCTGATCGCGGACGAGCCGACCACCGCGCTCGACGTGACCGTGCAGGCCCAGATCATGGACCTGCTCGCGGAGCTCCAGCGTGAGCGGCAGATGGGCATGATCCTGATCACCCACGACCTCGGCGTGGTCGCCGACGTCGCCGATCGGATCGCCGTCATGTACGCGGGCCGGATCGTCGAGGAAGCCGACGTGTACGACCTGTACGCCAAGCCGGCGCACCCGTACACGCTGGGTCTGATCGACTCGATCCCGCGTCTGGACGAGAAGGGGCAGCAGCTCCGGACGATCAAGGGCCTCCCGCCGAACCTGATGAACATCCCGCCGGGCTGCCCGTTCAACCCGCGCTGCCCGATGGCGCAGCCGGTGTGCCGGGAGAAGGTCCCCCCGCTGCTCCAGGTGGGCCCCGCCCGGGCCAGCGCCTGCCACTTCGCCGAGGAGCTGGTGAACCGTGTCTGAGAACATCCTCGAGGTCCGTGACCTGGTCAAGCACTACCCCGTCACTCAGGGTGTGGTGTTCAAGAAGACCGTCGGTCAGGTCAAGGCCGTCGACGGGGTCTCGTTCGGTCTGCGGGCCGGCGAGACGCTCGGTGTCGTCGGCGAGTCCGGCTGCGGCAAGTCGACCCTCGCCCGGGTTCTGATGAACCTGGAGAAGCCGACCGCCGGCAGCGTGGTCTACAAGGGCCAGGACATCTCCAAGCTCTCCGGTGGGGCGCTGCGTCGGCTGCGTCGGCAGATCCAGCTGGTCATGCAGGACCCGTACACCTCGCTGAACCCGCGGATGACTGTCGGTGACCTGATCGGGGAGCCGTTCGAGATCCACCCGGAGGTGGCGCCCCGGGGCAGCCGTCGGGCCAAGGTCCGCGAGCTGCTCGACCTGGTCGGGCTCAACCCGGAGCACATCAACCGGTACCCGCACCAGTTCTCCGGCGGTCAGCGTCAGCGCATCGGCATCGCCCGCGCGCTCGCGCTGCGGCCCGAGGTGATCGTCTGCGACGAGCCGGTCTCGGCGCTTGACGTCTCCATCCAGGCCCAGGTGATGAACCTGCTGGAGAAGCTGCAGACCGAGCTGGGGCTGTCGTACATCTTCATCGCCCACGACCTGTCGGTGGTCCGCCACCTGTCGGACCGGGTGGCGGTGATGTACCTCGGCAAGATCGTTGAGATCGGCACCGAGGACGAGATCTACGAGCGGCCGACCCACCCGTACACCCAGGCGCTGCTCTCGGCGGTGCCGGTGCCGGACCCGACCCAGCGGAACAACAAGACGATCATCCGGCTCACGGGTGACGTGCCGTCGCCGATCAGCCCGCCCTCGGGCTGCCGGTTCCGGACCCGCTGCTGGAAGGCGCAGGAGGTCTGCGCCGAGCAGGTCCCGCTGCTGGAGATCCGGCGCGACTCGGACCACCCGAGCGCCTGCCACTTCGCGGAGCGGCGCGAGATCGTCGCCACCCACGAGGTGTGAGTCACCGGAACCGCCTGCCGACGTCACCACGACGACGGCAGGCGGTTTCGTCTGTCCGGAGCCCTCTGAGCGGTTCGCCACGCTCCCGCACCGCCGGTCGGTGACGACCGCACCGGCGGCCCACCGAGGCGCCTCAGAGCGGCCCGCGGCCCGCGCGCAGCAGCAGCAGCGCCAGTTGGGTGCCGTCGGCGCCGAGCGCGAGCCGGAAGCGCTCCAGGATGTCCCGTTCGCGGGAGAGCACCAGGCGGGTTCCACCGGAGGCCATCCGGGTCGCCCCGACCTCCTGTGACAGCGCGGCCCGCTCCTGCCAGAGCGCGATCAACGCGTGGTCGATCTCGTCGATCCGTTCTCTGATCTGCACGATCCGCGCAGCGGCGGTCGGCTCCACGGTGCCGGTCCGTGCCTCGGACGGGTCGCCGGTCCGCACCGAAGGCACCACCTCCGGCACGCTCCCGCTCGCCGACGGCTGTCCGGCCTCCGGTCCGGCCGGGCCACCGTTCTGCTCCACCACGTCTGTCATCATCGGGTACCTCTCGCGCTGTGGTGCCCGGTGCCCGGAACCCGGGACGAAAAAGCCCCGGACTCCAGGAGCCCGGGGCTTTTCGCAGGTCTGTCGATCAGGCGCGACCTACGGCAGCCGGACTCCCGGTGCCGTAGTAAAAGTAGTAGCGCGCAGCGATCACGCCGTCGAGTATGCCCACGCCGGTGGCCGCCGCGCAAGGATTCCGGCGCAAAAAGGGCGGCCCGGCCGTGTGCTCCAGGCGCAGGCACGGCGACCCGGCCCGGCGGACGGCGCGGTCGGGAAGTGTCCGGCTGGCGGCATAGACTTGGTGCGCGATGCATCCTCTCTTCGACATTCCCGCGTCCCCGCCCGCGCCGGAGTCCGCGCCGGCCCGTCCGCACCGGCCCGGGTCGGCCTCCGTCCGCCTCGATCCGCAGCAGCTGCTCGCCGGGCTGAACGGGCCGCAGCGCGACGCCGTCAGCCACGCCGGTTCCCCGTTGCTGATCGTGGCCGGCGCGGGGTCGGGCAAGACCCGGGTGCTCACCCACCGGATCGCCTACCTGCTCGCCGCACGGGACGTGCATCCCGGTGAGATCATCGCCATCACCTTCACCAACAAGGCGGCCGGCGAGATGAAGGAGCGGGTCGCCGCGCTGGTCGGCCCACGGGCCCGACTGATGTGGGTGTCGACGTTCCACTCGGCGTGCGTCCGCATCCTGCGCGCCGAACACGAGCACGCCGGCCTCAAATCGACGTTCTCGATCTACGACGCGGACGACTCCCGCCGACTGATGCAGCTGGTCACCCGCGAGCTGGATCTCGACCCGAAGCGCTACCCGGCGCGTGGTCTGGCCGCCCAGGTCTCCAACCTCAAGAACGAGCTGGTCGACCCGGAGCAGTTCGCCGCGCGGGCCAGCGGGCCCAACGAGCGGGCGCTCGCCGAGGCGTACACGCTGTACCAGCGCCGGCTGCGCGAGGCGCACGCGCTGGACTTCGACGACCTGATCATGACGACGGTGCACCTGCTCCAGTCCCACCCGCACGTCGCGGAGAGCTATCGGCGGCGGTTCCGGCACGTGCTGGTGGACGAGTACCAGGACACCAACCACGCCCAGTACGTCCTGATCAAGGAGCTGGTCTCCGGCACCGACGGGCTGGAGCCGGCCGAGCTGTGCGTGGTCGGTGACGCCGACCAGTCGATCTACGCGTTCCGGGGCGCGACGATCCGCAACATCCTGGAGTTCGAGCGGGACTTCACCGACGCGCGGACGATCCTGCTGGAGCAGAACTACCGCTCCACCCAGACCATCCTGAACGCGGCCAACGCGGTGATCGACCGGAACACCTCCCGCAAGCCGAAGCGGCTGTGGAGCGAGGCCGGTGACGGCGAGCGGATCGTCGGCTATGTGGCCGACACCGAGCACGCCGAGGCGGACTGGGTGGGCCGGGAGATCGACCGGCTGGTCGACGCCGACGAGACACGCCCCGGTGACGTCGCGGTCTTCTACCGCACCAACGCCCAGTCCCGCGTCTTCGAGGAGGTGTTCATCCGCGCCGGCCTGCCGTACAAGGTGGTCGGCGGGGTGCGCTTCTACGAGCGCAAGGAGGTCCGCGACGCGCTGGCGTACCTGCGCTCGGTGGTCAACGACGACGACACGGTGAGCCTGCGGCGGGTGCTGAACACCCCCCGCCGGGGGATCGGCGACCGCGCGGAGGCGTGCGTCGAGGCGCTGTCCAGCCGTGATCGGATTTCCTTCGGCGCGGCGCTGCGCCGGGCCCGGGAGGCGCCCGGCATCTCCACCCGGGCGGCCAACGGCATCGCCGACTTCGTGGCGCTGCTCGACGGCGCGCGGGAGCTGGCCGAGACCGGCACCCCGGAGGAGGTGCTGGAGGCCCTGCTGACCCGCTCGGGTTACCTCACCGAGCTGGAGGAGAGCCTGGACCCGCAGGACGCGGGCCGGGTGGACAACCTCCAGGAACTGGTCAGCGTCGCCCGGGAGTACACCGAGCGGATCGAGGCGACCGGCGCCGACGGGGAGCGCGCCACCCTGGCGGGCTTCCTGGAGCAGGTCGCGCTGGTGGCCGACGCCGACCAGATCCCCTCCGACGACCCCGACCACCAGGGCGTCGTCACCCTCATGACGTTGCACACCGCCAAGGGCCTGGAGTTCCCGGTGGTCTTCCTGACCGGGCTGGAGGACGGCGTCTTCCCGCACCTGCGCTCGCTGGGCGACACCCGCGAGCTGGAGGAGGAGCGCCGACTGGCGTACGTGGGCATCACCCGTGCCCGACAGCGGCTCTACCTCTCCCGGGCGGTGACCCGCTCGGCCTGGGGGCAGCCGTCCTACAACCCGCCGTCGCGGTTCCTGGAGGAGCTGCCGCCGGAGCTGGTGCGCTGGGAGCGCACCGAGGGGTCGTACACCTCGTGGGCCGGCGGGGGCGGCGGCGTCGGCGGTCGTGCCGACCGTGCGCCCGGCGGTCGGGGCACCTTCACCGGCGGCACCCCGAAGGCGGCGCAGCTTGCCCAGCGGCTCGGCGTGGACGGCAGCCGCCTCACCACGGCCAGCGAGTTGCCGCAGGGGCCGAAGGTGGCCGCCGGCGACCGGGTCAACCACCAGCGCTACGGGCTGGGGCGCGTGCTCGCCGTGGAGGGGCACGGCCCGGGCGCCCGCGCGCAGATCGACTTCGGCGACCAGACCATGTGGCTGGTGCTGCGACACGCCCCGGTCGACAAGCTCTGACGCCCGAAACGGCACCTTCGCGAGGTCGCGCTAGAACATGGAAAGAGTGGCCTCCGCCAGCGCGGAGGCCACCCTTTCAGGATTCTGTGCGGGCCAGGCTCAGCAGCCCAGATCGACGCCGCGCGCCCGCATGAACGGGGCGGGGTCGATCTGGTTCCACATGCCCTGGTGCACCTCGAAGTGCAGGTGCGGGCCGGTGGCATCGCCGGTGGCGCCCTCGTAGCCGATCACCTGGCCGGCCTTGACCGCCTGCCCGACGGTGACCGCGATGCGGCTCTGGTGGGCGTAGTGGGTCAGGTAGCCGTTGCCGTGGTCGATGAAGACGGAGTTGCCGTACCCGTCCGCGGCGTCACCGGCCTGGGTGACCGTGCCGGCGGCCGCGGCGCGGATGGGGGTGCCCGAGGGCAGCGCCAGGTCGATCCCGGCGTGCAGGGTGCCCCAGCGCTGGCCGTAGCAGGAGGTGACCGCGGCGCCCGGCATCGGGTCGACCCAGGCGGCCGTCGGCCTGGTGGTCTTCTTCGGCTTCGGCTTCGGCTTGGCGGTGGCCGTCTTCGTCGGTGTCGGGCTGGCGCTGGCCGTCGACGGGCTCACGGTCGGGCTGGCCGACGCCGACGCCGGCGCGCTCGACTCGCGGGTCGAGCGGTCGGCCCGGCTGGCGGCCTCGGCGCGCGACTGGGCGTCGAGCGAGACGGCGGTGGGCGCCGTCCGGTCGGGGCCGGAGGTGGCGACGGCGACCCCACCCAGGCCGAGGGCGACCAGCGCGGCCGCGCCGGCCACGATCAGGCGGTTCCGCCGGCGGGCACGTCGCGGCTGCTCGACGGTGGTGTCGGGGGTGTTCTCGTTCTGGACGGGGCTGTCTTCCTGCACGGCGGACCTTCACAGTCGAGGGGCACTTGACCTCGAAATACTGGTGTCGGGCCGAGCTGGACGACCGTCCGGGACCGGGCGTCCGAACCGGGGGCGGCAGGCCGGCTGACCTGGTATGCGCCGATCTGAAGCACTCCGTCCGGAAAAGTGATCATGCCGTGGCGTGCGGTCGGTCACAGTCCATGCTGTGATCCAGCAGACATCAGCCGCAGGCCGGGCAGGAAAAACCGCCCGGATCGACAGATCCGGGCGGTCAACGGGCGGCACGCAGCGTCAGGAACCCGCTACCTCGCTGTAGATTGCCTCGACTTGCAGCTTGATGTCCACTCCGCGCTCCTGGAGGTACGGAACGGGGTCGATCGGCGCGCCCTTGACATGAAGCTCAAGGTGCAGGTGGGTGCCGTAGGCGTGGCCGGTCTGGCCCACCAGGCCAAGCTGGTCGCCCGCCTTGACCTGCTGGCCCTCCTTGACGCTGAGCGCGGAGGAGTGACCGTAGATGGCCTCGCTGCCGTCGGCGTGCTGGACGATCACCGCGTAGCCGTAGCCGCCGAACCAGCCGGCCTTGGTGACCAGCCCGTCGTGGACCGCCACGTACGGCGTGCCCTCGGGGACGACCAGGTCGACGCCGGTGTGCAGCTTGCCCCACCGCATCCCGTACGGGGAGTTGAAGTCGTAGCCCTGCAGCGGCAGCATCCAGACCTCGGGCTCGGCCGCTTCCTTCGTGCGGCTGTCCCGGGAGGCGCGCTCGGCGTTGTCCGCACGGGCCGCGACGTCCTGACTGGTGATCGACGCCTGCTTGAGCTCGTCGAGCACGGTCGGGCTGACGTCCTTGGCGTCGGGCAGAGCCGACGCGCCCAGCGCGACGATGCCCGCGCCGACGAAGGCGGTGGTGACGACGGCCGCGTAACGGCTACGTGGGGGGGTGGGTACGCGGCGGCGACCGCGATATCGATCGGGCTCAGACGACAGGCGCTGGCGCACGCACACCCTCCGTTGTCGGGGTTCCGAGGCGGCCGGTGGACGTCCGTGAAGCTCCGGTGAACGTCTGCCGACCGCGTCGTCACCCGTCCATGGACCTGATGACAACCGTGGACACGTTAACCAACCACCAGGCGACTCACAAGCCAGAGCGCCAAATTGGCGTGTCGATCTGTCCGTTTGCGTCCGAGATTGTCATGCATCGCGCCGTCGAACGGTGCCCCCGTAACCACCCGTTCGTCGCCGAGCGTGACCGATCCGGCGGAGTCGTCCGGCTTGACGCCGGGGCCCGGGTAAGACGGCCTCGATCGACAGTGCCGGAGGCCGTGCCTGGGCGCGGCGGAATGTCGTACGTGTTTCCGGCCCGGATTTCCCGGCCCCGGCCGGGCGGGTTACCGTTCGTTCAGGTGAAGGCCGTGAAGCCGGTGAAAGGTGTGCGCTGATGAGCTCTCGTATTCGGGTCGTCGTCGCGAAGCCAGGTCTCGACGGCCACGACCGTGGCGCGAAGGTCGTCGCACGCGCCCTGCGCGACGCGGGGATGGAGGTCGTCTACACCGGCCTGCACCAGACGCCCGAGCAGATCGTGGAGACGGCCATCCAGGAGGACGCCGACGCCGTCGGTCTCTCCGTACTCTCCGGCGCGCACATGACGCTCTTCCGTCGGGTGCTGGATCTGCTGGCCGAGCGTGACGCCCGGGACATCGTCGTGTTCGGTGGCGGCATCATTCCCAACGGCGACATCCCCGAGCTGGAGAAGCTGGGCGTCGCGAAGATCTTCACGCCGGGCGCCACCACGCAGGCGATCGTCGAGTGGGTCCGGCAGAACGTCGCGCAGCCGGTCGCCTGAGGCGCCGGTCCGCTGAGGCGACCGGATCTGGGCACGGGGGAGGGGCCGGACGCACCCCTCACACGTCCGGCCCCTCTATGCACGATGCCCCGCCGCCACCCCTCGACCGACAGGGCATCGGCCGTATCCCGTCTTTGCGCTGATCAGCGCGCCGACACCTGACTCAACGACGCCCCGACGGGCGGGTTACGGACCCCCGGCAACATCGTCCGGACGATTGACGCCGCCCACGGCGCGGCCGGAATCAGCTCCACTCGGCACGGGGGTTGTGCATTACCGCACACCGTGCACCCGCTCGGTTGCCGGCGGTGCCCACCTCGCTAGGCTGCCGCCAATGGCCTGTTTCAACTGATGACAGGCGTCAAACTGTTTTCTGAACGCTGGTGGCGGCGCGACGGCGCGCCGCGGAGACGGGACGGGACGCGCAATCGTGGACCTGTACGAGTACCAGGGGCGGGACCTGTTCGAGCGGCACGGCTTGCCCGTGCTGGCCGGCGGCGTCGCCACTACCCCGGAAGAGGCCCGTGCGATCGCCGAACGCCTCGGCGGTCGCGTGGTCGTCAAGGCGCAGGTGAAGGTCGGCGGCCGAGGTAAGGCCGGCGGCGTCAAGCTGGCCGAAGGCGCCGAGGAGACGGTGGCCCGCGCCACCGACATCCTCGGCATGGACATCAAGGGCCACACCGTCCACAAGGTCATGATCACGGTGACGGCGGACGTGGCCGAGGAGTACTACTTCTCGTACCTGCTCGACCGGGCGAACCGCACCTTCCTCTGCATCGCCAGCGTGGCCGGCGGTATGGACATCGAGCAGGTCGCCGCCGAGACCCCCGACCGCGTGGTGAAGGCGCCGATCGACGCGAACACCGGCGTCGACGAGGCCAAGGCGCGGGAGATCGTCACCGCCGCCGGCTTCCCGGCCGAGGTCGCCGACCAGGTCGTCGAGGTGGCCGTCGGCCTGTGGCAGGCGTTCGTTGCCGAGGACGCCACCCTGGTCGAGGTGAACCCCCTCGCGAAGAACGGCGACGGGCGGCTGCTGCTGCTCGACGCGAAGATCACCCTGGACGAGAACGCCGCGTTCCGGCACCCGGACCACGAGGCCCTGGTCGACCAGGCCGCCGTGGACCCGCTGGAGCAGGCCGCCAAGGCCAAGGACCTCAACTACGTCAAGCTCGACGGCGAGGTCGGCATCATCGGCAACGGCGCGGGTCTGGTCATGTCGACCCTCGACGTCGTCGCGTACGCGGGTGAGCGGCACGGCAACGTCAAGCCGGCCAACTTCCTCGACATCGGCGGCGGCGCGAGTGCCGCCGTGATGGCGAACGGGCTGGAGATCGTGCTCTCCGACCCGGCCGTGAAGAGCGTCTTCGTCAACGTCTTCGGCGGCATCACCGCCTGCGACGAGGTCGCCAACGGCATCATCCAGGCGCTCGCCCTGCTGGAGCAGCGCGGCGAGAAGGTCACCAAGCCGCTCGTCGTCCGGCTCGACGGCAACAACGCCGAGGCCGGCCGGGCGATCCTGGACGGCGCGAACAACCCGCTGGTACAGCGGGTGGACACCATGGACGGCGCGGCCGAGCGGGCCGCCGAGCTGGCAGCTGCGGGGGTCTGATCATGGCTATCTGGCTGACCAAGGACTCGAAGGTCATCGTTCAGGGGATGACCGGCTCCGAGGGCTCCAAGCACACCCGGCGGATGCTCGCCGCCGGCACCAACGTGGTGGGCGGCGTCAACCCGCGCAAGGCGGGCCAGAAAGTCGACTTCGACGGCACCGAGCTGCCGGTCTTCGCGTCCGTGGCGGACGCCATGGCCGAGACCGGGGCCGACGTCTCGGTCATCTTCGTGCCGCCGCAGTTCACCAAGGCCGCCGTGGTCGAGGCGATCGACGCCGCGATCCCGCTGGCCGTGGTGATCACCGAGGGCGTGCCGGTGCACGACACCGCCGCGTTCTGGGCGTACAACCTCGCGCAGGGCGAGCGGACCCGGATCATCGGGCCGAACTGCCCCGGCATCGCCTCGCCGGGCGCCTCCAACGCCGGCATCATCCCGGCCGACATCACCGGCTCCGGCCGGATCGGCCTGGTCAGCAAGAGCGGCACGCTGACCTACCAGATGATGTACGAGCTGCGCGACATCGGTTTCTCCACCTGCGTCGGCATCGGTGGCGACCCGATCATCGGCACCACGCACATCGACGCCCTCAAGGCGTTCGAGGCCGACCCGGAGACCGACGCCATCGTGATGATCGGTGAGATCGGTGGCGACGCCGAGGAGCGGGCCGCCGAGTTCATCAAGGGCAACGTCACCAAGCCGGTGGTCGGCTACATCGCCGGCTTCACCGCGCCCCCCGGCAAGACCATGGGTCACGCCGGGGCGATCATCTCCGGCTCGGCCGGCACCGCCGAGGCGAAGCAGGCGGCGCTCGAAGCCGTCGGCGTCAAGGTCGGCAAGACGCCGACCGAGACCGCGAAGCTGATGCGGGAGATCATGTCCGGCAGCTGAGCCGGCACGGCAACACCGAAGGGGTCGACCGGAACTGGTCGGCCCCTTCGTCGTACCGCCGGATCAGTCGTTGTTCCAGAACGGGTAGTTGCCGGTGAGGCGCAGGATCGCGCCGCCGATGATGTTGATCACGCCGAACGCGATGGCGAGGTAGCCGAGAACCGGCGACTGGCCGTTGCGCCGCGCGTCGCGCAGTGACAGGTAGCCGAAGATGATGCCGAGGATGCCGCAACAGATCAGGCCGAGGACGATGCCCAGCACGCCCCAGAGTGTGGTGCGGTCGCGTCCCCGGGCCGGCGGTGGTGGGGGCGGCGGGTATGCGGTCGTCACGGCTACCTCCGGGCGGTCGTGGGCGGCGGACCCCGGGCCGCGACCGGCGAACGAGACCCGGTTGGCGACGACGGCCACCCCCTCTGGCCCGACGCTAGACCCGACGGGACGGCTCCGACTCCGGTTCGCCCAACTCGCCGCCCTCCGGGGCGGGTTAACGGACTGCCCCCGCCCGCGCGACGTGCCAGAGTAGAGCGGATGTCCCCCGTCACCCCTGACCCACCCAGCCGTGCCGGCGGCGTACGCGCCGACGACCGGCCGGTCGACCGCGCCGCGCCGCGTCGGCGGGTTCCCGCGCCGCGCGCCGGTGGGTCGCCGCGTGGGCGTGCGCCGCTGGCCGTCGCCGCCGGGGTGGCCGCGGCCGGGGCGGCTCTCACCTCGTACCTGCCGGTCGCCATCGTGCTCGGCCTGGTTCAGCTCGGCGCGGATTCCACCACGCTGGGCGGCACCCTGCGCACCGCGCTCGCCGGTTGGCTGGTGGGGCACGGGGTGCCGCTGCACACCGAGGCGGGCCCGTTCGGGCTCGCCCCGCTGGCGCTCACCGTGCTCGCGCTCTGGCGACTGACCCGGGCCGGCGTGCACGTGAGCCGCGCGATCGGCGCCCGCGACACCCGCTCACCGCGTCGCGCGCTGATCGCCGCCGCAGCGGTCGGTCTGGCGTACGCGCTGCTCGGCGCGCTCGCCGCGGTGCTGATCGGCGCGGGCGGGCCGCAGGTGTCCCCGGTGCGGGCGGCGGCGACGTTCGCGGTGGTCGGCACGCTCGGCGCGCTGGTCGGTGCGATCCGGATCACCGCAGTGACCCGGCTGCTCGTCACCCGGATACCCGGCCCGCTGCGCGACGGCGTACGCGCTGGGCTGGTGGCCGCGCTCCTCCTGCTCGGGGCGGGCGCCGGCGCGGCCGGTCTGGCCGTGGCCATGGGCGGCGGTGACGCCGCGGACATGATCGGCGCGTACCGGACCGGAGTGGCCGGGCAGGCCGGGATCACCCTGGTCAGCATGGCGTACGCGCCGAACGCCGCGGTCTGGTCGACCAGCTATCTGCTCGGGCCGGGCTTCGCGGTGGGCGTCGACACGGCCGTGCGTACCAGTGAGGTGTCGGTCGGCGCGCTGCCGGCCGTACCGTTGCTCGCTGGCCTGCCGCGCGGCCCGGTGGACGGCCTCGGCGCCCTGCTGCTCGCGGTTCCGGTGCTGGCCGGGATGGTCGCCGGCTGGTTGCTCGCCCGCCGGCTGGCCCGGTCCGCCGGGTCGGAGCGGCCGCCGCGGCGCTGGGCGGAGCTGTTGGCGCCGGCGGCGCTGGCCGGGCCGGTGGCCGGCGTGCTGCTCGGCGTCGCCGCCGCGGCCTCCGGTGGGCCGCTCGGCGCGGGACGGCTGGCACAGCTCGGGCCGGTGGCCTGGCAGGTAGGCGCGGTGGCGGCCGGTGTCGTCGCGGTCGGCGCGCTGCTCGGCGCCGCCGCCACCCGGGTGCTCGCCCGGAGCCCGCGCGCCGCTCAGACACCGCCGGTGCGCCCCGGAGTCTGACCGTCCGGCTGCGCGGCCGACGGTGGCTCGCCCGAGGGTGGGCACGGCCGACGGCGGCGCGGCCAACGGCGGTACGGCCAACGTGGCGCGGCCAACGTGGCGCGGAGACGACGCGGGGCGCCCCGGACGGATCCGGAGCGCCCCGTCGGGAGCAGGGTCTTCTCAGGGCTCGGTCGGCAGGTTGACGTTCGCCACGATGCTGATGATGAGCAGCAGGATGCCCAGGCCGACGCCGACCGCGCCGCAGATCAGGCCAGCCTTGGCCTGGCCGGCGTTGCTGGCCTGGCCCTGGGCGACCTTCTGCTTCGCGAGGTAACCGGTCACCACGCCCGCGATACCCACCGGGATGCCCAGGTAGAGGCAGCAGATCAGCGGGATCGACGCGATGCCGAGGATCATCGACACCAGGCCCAGGGTGTTGTTCTGGCCCTGCTGCTGCGGGTAGCCGGCGTTCGGGTACGTCGGGGTGCCACCGTAGGGCTGCTGCTGGCCGTACGGGGCCTGCGGTGCGCCGTACGGGTCCTGCGGCTGCTGGCCGTACGGGGCACCGGGCTGCTGGCCGTAGGGAGCCGCCGGCGGCTGGCCGTACGGCTGGCCCGAGGTGGGCTGGCCGTAGGGCTGACCCGAGGTGGGCTGCTGGCCGTACGGGGCGGCCGGCGGCGGGGCGTACGGGTCGTGCGGCGGCTGGGGGGCGGTCGGGTCCTGGTTGGGCTGCTGGCCGTACGGGTCCTGACCGGGGTTGCCGGGCTGCATTCGAGAAGCTCCTTGGACTGGTTCCGTCAGTTGCTGCTGTTGTTCCCATCCATGATCGCGGTCAGACCACCTCAGGCACAGCACAGCAGCGCGACGACATACCGCGCATTACCCCCGATAACTATTCAGTCCGCCCGTCGGTCACTGTCACAGATCGGCGAACCGCCCAACCGAGGGGCGTCCTGACCTGCCCGATAGGGTGGCCCGGTGACCGAGCCCGCGTCCGCCGCCCGCATCGTCGTCCTCATTTCCGGCTCCGGGAGCAACCTTCAGGCCCTGCTGGACGCCGCCGCCGACCCCGCGTACGGCGCACAGGTCGTCGCGGTCGGCGCGGACCGCGACGGCATCGCGGGCCTGGACCGGGCCGAGGCCGCGGGGGTGCCGACCTTCGTCGAGCGGGTCCGCGACCATGACAGCCGGGAGGACTGGGACCGCGCGCTCACCGCGCACGTCGCCAAGCACCAGCCCGACCTGGTCATCTCCGCAGGCTTCCTCAAGCTGGTCGGCCCGCACTTCCTCGCCGCCTTCGGCGACCGCTACCTGAACACCCACAACACACTGCTGCCGGCGTTCCCCGGCATCCACGGCCCGCGCGACGCCCTCGCCTACGGCGTGAAGCTCACCGGGGCCACGCTCTTCTTCGTCGACGCCGGCATGGACACCGGGCCGATCGTGGCGCAGGTCGCGGTGCCGGTGCTCGACGACGACGACGTGGACGCGCTCACCGAGCGCATCAAGGAAGCCGAACGGCGCCAGCTCGTCGAGCAGGTCGGCCGCCTGGTCCGCGAAGGCTGGACCATCACCGGAAGGAAGGTCACGGTTCCGTGAGTCCCACTCAGGACGGACGTCGCCCGATTCGGCGGGCGCTGGTCAGCGTCTACGACAAGACCGGATTGGTCGAGCTGGCCCAGGCCCTGCACGCGGCCGGTGTCCAGATCGTGTCCACCGGCAGCACGGCGGGCACCATCGCCGCCGCCGGGGTGCCGGTGACGCCGGTGGAGACGGTGACCGGGTTCCCCGAGGTGCTCGACGGCCGGGTGAAGACCCTGCACCCGAAGGTGCACGCCGGTCTCCTCGCCGACCTGCGCAAGGACACGCACGTCGCCCAGCTCGACGAGCTGGGGGTGGCCGCGTTCGACCTGCTGGTCTCTAACCTCTATCCGTTCCAGGCGACCGTCGCCTCCGGCGCCGGCGTCGAGGAGTGCGTGGAGCAGATCGACATCGGTGGCCCGGCCATGGTGCGGGCCGCCGCCAAGAACCACGCCTCGGTAGCGGTCCTCACCGACCCGGCCGGTTATCCGGCGCTGCTCGGCGCGCTCGACGAGGGTGGCTTCACGCTGGCCCAGCGCCGCGCGCTGGCCGCCCGCGCGTTCGCCGACATCGCCGAGTACGACGTCGCGGTGGCCCAGTGGTGTGCCCAGGAGCTGGCCCCGGCTGACGACTCGTGGCCGACGTTCGCCGGGTCCGCGCTGCGCAAGTCGACAGTGCTGCGCTACGGGGAGAACCCGCACCAGCCCGCCGCGCTCTACGTCGACCCGGACGCCCCGGCGGGGCTGGCCCAGGCCGAGCAGCTGCACGGCAAGGAGATGTCGTACAACAACTACGTCGACGCCGACGCCGCCTGGCGGGCCGCCAACGACTTCGCCGACCAGCCGGCGGTTGCGATCATCAAGCACGCCAACCCGTGCGGCATCGCCGTGGGCGCGGACGTGGCCGAGGCGCACCGCCGGGCGCACGCCTGTGACCCGGTGTCGGCGTTCGGCGGCGTGATCGCGGTCAACCGGCCGGTCTCGGTCGAGCTGGCCGGGCAGGTCGCCGAGATCTTCACCGAGGTGGTGGTCGCCCCCGGCTTCGACGAGGGCGCGGTCGAGGTGTTGCAGGGCAAGAAGAACATCCGGTTGCTGCGGGCGCCGGCCTGGAGCCCGGCGAGGGTCGAGTGGCGGCCGGTGACCGGTGGCGTGCTGTCCCAGGTCGCCGACCGGGTGGACGCTCCCGGTGACGACCCGGCGAACTGGCAGTTGGCGACCGGCGAGGCCGCGGACGAGGAGCTGTTGCGGGACCTCGCGTTCGCCTGGCGGGCGGTGCGCGCGGTGAAGAGCAACGCGATCCTGCTCGCCAAGGACGGCGCCACCGTCGGGGTCGGCATGGGTCAGGTCAACCGGGTCGACTCCGCGCGGTTGGCGGTCGACCGGGCCGGCGCCGACCGCGCCCGGGGATCGGTCGCCGCGTCGGACGCGTTCTTCCCGTTCGCCGACGGCCCGCAGATCCTTCTCGACGCCGGCGTCCGCGCCATCGTCCAGCCCGGCGGCTCGATCCGCGACGAAGAGGTCATCGCAGCGGCCAAAAAGGCCAACGTAACGATGTACCTGACGGGAACCCGCCACTTCTTCCACTGACCCTCGTCTGCACCCCGTCGATCATGAAGTTATTGCCCTGACACGCCGATGTGCAGGGCAATAACTTCATGGTCAACTGCCCCTTTGGGGTCAGGCTGGCGTGACCGGGCGGAGTTCGGCGAAGTGGCAGGCCGAGGGGTGCGGGTCGGCCGCTCTCGGGACCGTCTGCGGATCTTCCTTGGCGCAGATGTCCTGGGCCTTCCAGCAGCGGGTGCGGAAGTGGCAGCCGCTCGGCGGGTCGGCCGGGCTGGGCACGTCGCCGACCAGCCGGATCATGTTGCGCTGGTCGCGTACCTCCGGGTCCGGCACCGGCACGGCCGAGAGCAGCGCCTGGGTGTACGGGTGGGTGGCACGCTCGTAGATCTCGTCCTCGGTGCCGATCTCGACGATCCGGCCGAGGTACATCACGGCCACCCGGTCGGCGATGTGCCGGACCACGGACAGGTCGTGCGCGATGAAGATGTAGGAGAGCCCGAGCTCGTCCTGGAGCTGCTCCAGCAGGTTGATCACCTGGGCCTGGATGGAGACGTCCAGCGCCGAGACCGGCTCGTCGCAGACGATGATCTCGGGCCGCAGGGCGAGCGCGCGGGCGATGCCGATGCGCTGGCGCTGACCGCCGGAGAACTGGTGCGGGTACCGGTTGATGTGTTCCGGGTTGAGCCCGACCAGGTCCAGCAACTCCTGCACCCGCTTGGCCTTGCTGCCCTTCGGTGCGGCGTCCCGGTGGATCTCGAACGGCTCACCGATGATGTCGCCGACCGTCATCCGCGGGTTCAGCGAGGTGTACGGGTCCTGCATGACCATCTGCATGTTGCGGCGCAGCCGGCGCAGCTCGCCCCCGGAGGCCTTGAACAGGTCCCTGCCCTCCAGGGTGGCCCGGCCCGAGGTGGGCGTCTCCAGCCGCATCAGCAGCCGGGCGAGGGTGGACTTGCCGCAGCCGGACTCGCCGACCACGCCCAGCGTCTCGCCCCGGCGCAGCTCGAAGCTCACGCCGTCGACGGCCTTGACGGCGCCGATCTGCCGCTGGAACAGCACACCCTGACTGATCGGGAAGTGCTTCACCAGGTTGTCGACGGAGAGGATGGTCTCGCCCCGGACCTTGGTGGAGCTAGCGGGCGCTGTCATCACGAACCTCCTGCGCGAAGTGGCAAGCGCTGGTCCGGCCGTCGCCGAGGACCAGGTCGTGCGGCACCACGTCCACGCAGACCTGCTGGACGTACGGGCACCGGGGGTGGAACGGGCACCCGGACGGGATGCGCATCAGGTTCGGCGGCAAACCCTTGATCGTCGACAGTTCCTGGCCGCGGACGTCCATCCGCGGGATCGACTCCAACAACCCCTTGGTGTACGGGTGGGCCGGCGCCTTGTAGAGCGAGCGGACGTCGGCGTGCTCGACGATCCGACCCGCGTACATGACCGCGATCCGGTCCGCGACGCCGGCGACCACACCCAGGTCGTGGGTGATCAGGATCATCGCCATGTTGAGGTCCCGGCGCAGGTCGGCCAGCAGGTCCATGATCTGGGCCTGCACCGTGACGTCGAGCGCGGTGGTGGGCTCGTCGGCGATCAGCACCTTCGGGTCCAGCGCCAGCGCCATGGCGATCATGACGCGTTGCCGCATGCCGCCGGAGAACTGGTGCGGGTAGTCGCCGATCCGCTTGGCGGCACCGGGGATCTTGACCAGGTCCATCAGCTCGACGGCCCGGCGGCGGGCGTCGCCCCGGGACATGCCGGAGCGCTGGCGCAGCGTCTCGCCGATCTGCCAGCCGACCGGGAAGACCGGGTTCAGCGCGGAGAGCGCGTCCTGGAAGATCATCGCGATTTCCTTGCCGCGGACCTGCCGGCGCTGCTCCTCGGACGCCGTGAGCAGGTCCTGACCCCGGTAGAGGATCTGGCCGGAGCGGACGAACGCGGGTGGCGTGTCCAGGATGCCCATGATCGCCTGGGCGGTGACCGACTTGCCCGAGCCGGATTCGCCGAGCACCGCGAGGGTCTCCCCGGCGTCCAGGTGGTACGACACGCCGTTGATCACCCGGGCCACGCCCTCGTTGGTCCGGAACTCGACGTGCAGGTCCCGCAGCTCCAGCAGGTGGCCGCCCTCAGGGGTGGGGGAGGCGGGGGTGGGTTCGACGGTGGAGTGGGTCATCAGAGAGTCACCGCAACTTCGGGTCGAAGGCGTCACGGATCGCGTCGCCGAGCATGATGAACGCCAGCACGGTCAGCGCGAGGAAGGCCGACGGGACGATCAGCGGAGTCGCCGCCTCCCGCATGTGGATACGGCCGGTGTCGATGTCCTGGCCCCACGAGATGGTCGGCGCCTTGAGGCCGATGCCCAGGAAGGAGAGCGTCGCCTCGGCGGCGATGAACGAGCCGAGCGCGATGGTCAGCACGACGATGGCCGGGGCCAGTGAGTTCGGCAGGATGTGCCGCCACATGATCCGGCCGTTGCCGGCGCCGAGCATCCGGGCCGCCGCCACGTAGTCCTGCTCCTTGGCGGTGATCACCGAGGAGCGGACGACGCGGGCCGCCGTGGTCCAGCCGAGAATGGCCAGTACGAAGATCACCGCGGCGATCCGGGCGTTGTCGCTGGCGGTGGAGACGCGCTTGAGCAGCACGATCGCGGCCAGCAGCAGCGGGATGCCGAGCACCACGTCGATCACCCGGGAGAGCACCGCGTCGACCCAGCGGCCGAAGTACCCGGCCACCATGCCGACGGTCAGCGCGATCACGCCGGTGCCGAGCGCGGCGAGCGCGCCGACCAGCAGCGAGGCGCGCGTGCCGTAGACCGCGCGGGAGTACGTGTCGCAGCCCTGGAAGTCGTACCCGAAGATGGCCCCGCCGGACGGCCCGGCGTGCTGCCGGGAGAGCAGGCAGTCGCTCGGGCTGTTGGCGGTGAACAGGCCGGGGGCGAGGGCCATCAGGGTGAAGAGGACGACGAGCGTCAGCGAGATCCAGAAGATCGGGTTGCGGCGCAGGTCACGCCAGGCGTCGCCGGCCAGGCTGCGCGGCTTGTGCGGCGCGCCGACCTGGTTCGGTGTGCCCGGCTCGCCCGAGGGGCCCCGCCGTGCGGCCTGGTTCTCGCTGGCCGCCACAGTTTCAAAGTCACTCATGCCGGCACCTCGCTGCGCTCGGTGCCGGCATGAGAGCCCAAGCACGCTGCGCTGATGATTCGTTCGCTGCTCTCACTCATAGCGGATCCTCGGGTCGAGTACGGCGTACAGGACGTCCACCACCAGGTTCGAGACCAGGTAGACCACGACGAGCACGCTGACGATGCCCACCACCAGGGGGCCGTCCTCGGTGCGGATGCCGCGGAAGAGGTTGAAGCCCACGCCGGGGATGTTGAAGACGCCCTCGGTGATGATCGCGCCGCTCATCAGGTTGCCCAGCTCCACACCGAGGAAGGTGACCACCGGGATGAGCGAGTTGCGCAGCACGTGGACGGTGACGATGCGGCGCTTGACCAGGCCCTTGGACCGCGCGGTCCGGACGTAGTCGGCGCGCAGGTTCTCGGCCACCGAGGTACGGGTCAGCCGCAGCGCGGTGGCCAGCGACAGCGAGCCGAGCACGATGCCCGGCAGCAGCAGCGCGTAGAACGTCGGCTGGGAGCCGGCGGTGGGCGGGAAGAGCTGCCACTTGACGCCCAGGAAGTACTGGGCGAGCGGCGCCAGCACGATGGTCGGGATGCCCAGCACGAGCAGGGTCAGCACCAGCGTCGAGTTGTCGAAGATGCTGGCCCGGCGGATGCCGGCGACCACGCCGGCGCTGACTCCGAAGATGATCGCCACGGCGAGCGCGATGAGCGCGAGCTTGAGGGTGACCGGCCAGGCCGCCTGCAGGATGTCGCCGATCTGGCGGCCGGTCAGGGACTGGCCGAGGTCACCCTGGAGCAGGTTCTTGACGTAGTCGAAGTAGCGGTAGAAGAAGCCGCCGACGCCTGTCGCGTCGAGGTGGTACTTCTCCGTCAGGTAGGCCCGTTGGGCCGGCGTCACCGGGCGTTCGCCCGCGAGGGCCTGGATGGGGTCGCCCTGGCCGGCGAACATCAGCGCGTAGACGATCAGGGTGGTCCCGAAGAACGCCAGGACCATCTGCAGTAGGCGCCGCAAGATGTAGCGGAACATGCTTAGCAGTCTCTCCGGAAATATGCGAAAGGGTCGCAGGACGGCATCTCTGGTCGTACCCGAAATATCCGAGACGTGCCGTCCGGCCCGGGGGAGGCCGGCGCCACCGACTGCGGGCCCACGCGAGCGGCCCGGCCGGTACAGCGCGGTCCGGGCCACCCGGGCGTCGTCGCCCGGGTGGCCCGAATCCGTTGGTCAGCTCAGCTGGCCGCTTCGATCTTGATGAGGTTGACCCGCTGGAACAGGTCCATCTGCACGTTCTTGACCTTGGACGAGGTGCCGTACACGTTCTCGCCGAAGCGGAGCGGGATCACCGGCATGTCCTTGGCCAGGATGTCCTCCGCCTGCTGGTACTTGGCGATCGCCTCGTCCTGCGTCTTGGCGGCGGAACCCTCCTTGACGAGCTTGTCGAACTCCGGGTTGCTGTAGCCGTAGTAGTTCGACGAGCCGTTGGTGCTGTACAGCGGGCCGAGGTAGTCCTCCATGGAGGGGTAGTCCATGACCCAGCCCAGCCGGAACATGCCAACCGGCTGCTTCTTCTCGACCTTGGTGAGCAGGTCGGCGAACTTCGGCTCGGCCGAGCCGACAACGTCCACGCCCAGGTTGGCCTTCAGCTGGTTGGCGGTCGCGTCGACCCAGTCCTTGTGACCGCCGTCGCCGTTGTAGGAGATGACGATCTTCGACGGTCCGCCGGCGGCCTGGTAGAGCTTCTTGGCCTCGGTCGGGTTGAACTCACCCGACGCGCCGGTGGTGTTCTCCCGGTAGCCCGGCAGGACCGGCGAGACGAAGGAGCGCGCCGGCGTCTGCGAGCCCTTGAAGACCGACTTGGTGATCTCGTCACGGTCGATCGCCATCGAGATGGCCTTGCGCACGTCCGGGTTGCTGAAGTTCTTGTCGAACGTCGGGAAGGCCAGGAACTGGAACGACGACATCGGGCTGGTCTGGTACCGGTCGCCCAGGTCGGTCGGCGCGTTGCCGAGGCTCTCGGTCGGGATCGTCGGGAGCACGTCCAGGTTGTCGCCCAGCACGTCCGCGTAGGCCGCGGTGAGCTGCTGGTAGACCCGGAACTCGACGTCCTGCACCTTGGGCTTCTCACCCGGGTAGGCGTCGTACCGCTCGACGTCGATCTTGCTGTCGTGCTGCCAGGTGCCCTTCATCTTGAACGGGCCCTGACCGATCGGTGCCTGCTCGTAAGAGTCCTTGAGCACGCCCGGAGCCGAGAACGCGGCGTCCGGCAGCGGGTAGAACGCGTTGTATCCGAGCATCGTCTTGAAATCGATGTACGGAGCGCTGAGCGTCACCTGGAAGGTCAGGTCGTCGACCTTCTTCAGGCCGGACATCTCCTTGGCCTTCGGCTTGTCGCCCTGCAGGTCCTGGTAGCCGGCGATCTTCTCGAAGAAGTAGCTGCCACCCTGGCCGTTGGGCGCGTAGGCGCCGTAGTTCCACGCGTTGATGTAGTCCTCGGACGTGACCTTCTCGCCGTTGTGGAAGGTGTAGCCGTCCTTGAGCTTGATCGTCCAGACCGTGTTGTCGGACGAGGTGATCGACTGCGCGGCGACCTCGTACGGCTTGTTCTGGGCGTCGTAGTCGACGAGCGGGCTGAACAGGCCGGCGAGCACCTGCGACCCGGACGTCTCGGTGGTGTTGGTCGGAACCAGGTGCTGGGGCTCGGCGATCTGAATGCTGACCGCCGAACTGCCGTTGCCGCCGGATCCACCGTCTCCGCCGCTGCCGCAGGCCGCGAGGCCCAGCGTCACCGCGAGCGGGAGGGCGGTCCAGGCGGCGAGTCTACGAACTCGCATAGAGCCTCCTCATCTCCTCACGCTGCGCAGTCAGGCCCGACGCTGGGTTTACGCTGCGCAACAAGCGGTAACGGTAGGTCGAGATACCGGCCGTCGACAACGGCCCGGTTGCGGGTGCGTAACGGTCCGAGGACGTCTTCCTTGCGCGGCTCCCTCGTGCGTGCTAGCCCAAACCGGACAAGCGGCTTTGAGCTGCACATTCGCCAACAAGGCCGAAGTCTCGTGGGTGCTGCTGGCAGGGATTCGGCCGCCTCCGGCGGGTCCGTCCGGTATCCGCCGCGTGCGCAGGCGCCGACCGCTTTCTCGGTGACGGGATCCACAAATTGTCACCCAGAGTGATGAGCAACACGTAACTCATCGTGACCTTCGGTGGTGTGGCCGGTGCCTCGGCGGCCGTCCGGAGTGAGGTCGCCGGAACGGCACGTGCCGGACATGAGACGATCTGGTGGTGACGGCGACGCTTCTGGACGGCAAGGCGACCGCGGCGGAGATCAAGGACGAGCTGCGGATACGGGTGAAGGCTCTCGCGGAGCGCGGCATCACCCCCGGGCTCGGCACGGTCCTGGTCGGGGCCGACCCGGGCAGCCAGGCGTACGTCAACGGCAAGCACCGTGACTGCGCCGAGGTGGGCATCGCCTCGATCCGCCGGGAGCTGCCGGCCGACGCCACCCAGCAGCAGGTCGACGACGTCCTGGCCGAGCTGAACGCCGACCCGGCGTGCCACGGCTACATCGTCCAGCTGCCGCTGCCCGTCCACCTGGACACCCAGCGGGTGCTGGAGCTCATCGACCCGGCCAAGGACGCCGACGGCCTGCACCCGGTCAACCTGGGTCGTCTCGTCCTCGGCTACGACGGTCCGCTGCCCTGCACCCCGCGCGGCATCGTGGAGCTGCTCCGCCGTCACGACGTGGCGCTGCGCGGTGCCACCGTGGCTGTCGTCGGCCGGGGCAACACCGTCGGCCGTCCGCTCGGCCTGCTGCTCACCCGTCGCAGCGAGAACGCCACCGTCACCCTGTGCCACACCGGCACCCTCGACCTCGCCTCGCACACCCGGGCCGCCGACATCGTCATCGTCGCGGCCGGCGTACCGGGGCTGCTGACCGCCGACATGATCAACCCGGGTGCCGTCGTCGTGGACGTCGGCATCACCCGGGTGATCGGCCCGGACGGCAAGGGCCGCTACACCGGCGACGTCGCTCCGGAGGTGGCCGAGACGGCCGGCGCGCTGGTTCCGATGCCCGGCGGCGTCGGCCCGATGACCCGCGCCATGCTGCTGACCAACGTCGTGGAGCGCGCCGAGCGCGGCTGACGCGTCGACGCTGTCCCACGAGTGCCGTTCGCGTCTGTCCGGTCATAACTGTCCGCCCCTGGCCCGATCAGTGCCAGGATGGCTGATACGGTCCGGAAAACCGACTGGTATCAGGGAGTGGGACGACCATGGGTAAGAAGGTCACTGTCGTCGGGGCTGGCTTCTACGGCTCCACCACCGCACAGCGCCTGGCCGAGTACGACGTCTTCGACACCGTTGTGATCACCGACATCGTGGAGGGCAAGCCCGCGGGCCTCGCGCTCGACCTCAACCAGTCGCGGGCCATCGAGGGCTTCGAGACCAAGGTCGTCGGCGTGACCACCGGCCCGAACGGCGAGGGCTACGAGGCCATCGAGGGCTCCGACGTCGTCGTCATCACCGCTGGCCTGCCCCGTAAGCCGGGCATGAGCCGGATGGACCTGCTGGAGACCAACGCCAAGATCGTGCGGCAGGTCGCCGAGAACGTGGCCAAGTACGCCCCCAGCGCCGTCGTCATCGTCGTCTCCAACCCGCTGGACGAGATGACCGCGCTGGCGCAGCTCGCCACCCAGTTCCCCAAGAACCGGGTGCTCGGCCAGGCCGGCATGCTCGACACCGCCCGGTTCAGCAACTTCGTCGCCGAGGCGCTGAACGTGCCGGTGGCGTCGGTACGCACGCTGACCCTGGGCTCGCACGGCGACACCATGGTCCCGGTGCCGTCCAAGAGCACCGTCAACGGCAAGCCGCTGCGTGACGCGATGCCGGCCGAGCAGATCGAGGAGCTGGTCGTCAAGACCCGCAACGGTGGCGCCGAGGTCGTCGCACTGCTCAAGACCGGTTCGGCGTACTACGCCCCGTCCGCCGCCGCGGCGCGGATGGCGAAGGCCGTGGCCGAGGACTCCGGCGACGTCATGCCGGTCTGCGCCTGGGTCGACGGCGAGTACGGCATCTCCGGCGTCTACCTGGGTGTCGAGGCCGAGATCGGCCGCGAGGGTGTCCGTCGGATCGTCGAGACCGACCTGGACGCCGACGAGCTGGCCAGCCTCCTGGCCGCCGCCGAGGCCGTCCGCGCCAAGCAGGGCGACATTTCCAGCATGTAGTTCGTACCCAACCCGCAGGAGGGCGCGCCGGCTCTGCCGG
>NZ_JBEXHY010000010.1:0-87167 GCF_040608295.1 Micromonospora sp. NPDC005197
GGGTGCCGGTGATTCACCGGCACCCCGCTCGGCGTCCACCCGCCCCACCCGCACCTCGTCGATCTTGCGGAATCCCCGGTAGGCCGGGGCAGAAATAGCACGATCGCGGAGGGGCAGGGGTGCGCCTCAGCGCGTGGGCGTGATGATTTCGTCGCCGGCGAGGCGGCCGCTGTCGCGTTCGCGGCGTACGCCGCCCGTCTCGACCAGGTTGGCGAGCGCCCGGTTGGCGTCCGCGGCACGGTAGACGGTCGCGGTGAGGGTGTGCCGGCGCAGCTCGGTGACCGGCCGTGGCCCGCCCCGGCGCAGCTCGGCCAGCAGCTCCCCGGCCAGCGGGTCCAGGGCCAGCGGGTCCAGGGCCGGGTCCCCGGCCACGTCCACCGGCGGGGCCGTCGGGTCGGCGGGGTCGCGGTAGCGCACACCGAATTCCGCCCCGACCGTCCAGAGCGCGTCGCGGAGCGCCTCCAGACTCCGGTCCGAACGGCTACCGAAGGCGACCACGCCGGCCGCCGCGCCATCCGGCAGCACCGGCGCCACCTCGGCGACCAGCGGGAAGCCAGCGGCGACGAGGGCCGCACGGGTGACGCCACCGGCGTGCAGCAGTACCTCGCCGGTGCGGCCGTTGGCGGCGGCGCCGAGCAGGTGCGGGGGCACCTCGCCGGGCAGGTCCAGGAAGCAGAACAGCGGCGACCCGGCCGCGCCGGCCGCCTTCACCGCCACCGGCAGCCGGTCCGGACCGCCGGGCAGCAGGTGCACCGTCACCTCGGCAGGCAACTCCGCCTCGATCGGCCCGAGCCGGGCCGGCAGGTCGGCGGCGCCGTCGGCCAGCACCAGCACCGTCACCTGTCGACCGCGCACCTGGGCGGCGTGGCCGGCGACCACCCGCAGCACCGCCTCCGCTGCGCCGCCGTCGGCGCCGGCCCAGGCCAGCGCGACGGTTGCCCGCCGGGAGCGGTGCAGGGCGGCGGGCAGCCAGGTCGTCACCTGACGGACCAGCAGCTCACGAAGGAAGTCGGTGGTCCGGTTGGTCGGCATCGGTCCGTTCTACCCTATGGCCGGCTCAGGCCGGCACGGAGATCCCCACACCACCGCGGGTCTGCCCGCCGTAGCGCTGCCGCTCGGCGTCCAGGTCGAGCCGGCCGATGCGCTTGCGGGCGGCCAGGGCGGTGTCGTTGAGCAGGTCGGCCGGGATCAGCCAGACCACCTCGAACTCCAGACCGTCCGGGTCCTGGCCGTAGAGGCTCTTGGTGGTGCCGTGGTCGGACGCGCCGACCAGCGCCCCGGCGGCGGTGAGGCGCTCGGCGGTGGCGGCCAGCTCGTCGAGGGTGTCGACCTCCCACGCCAGGTGGTAGAGCCCGACGGTGGCTCGGCCGGCGGTGGACCGGCCGGCGGCCGCGCCGATCTCGAACAGGCCGAGGTCGTGGTCGTTGGTGGAGTCGGGGGCCTGGAGGAAGGCGGCGCCCCGGAAGCCGTCCGGGGTCATCGCCACCGGGCGGAAGCCCAGCACGTCGCGGTAGAAGGCGACGCTGCGGGCGAGGTCACTGACGTAGAGGACCGCGTGGTTGAGCCGGTGGATACCCATGACCCCAGGCTAGCGCCATTTGATTGAACGTTCAACCATCGCGCGTATGATGGCCGTCATGACCCGCTGGTTGGACCCCGATGAGCAGCGCACCTGGCGGGCGTTCCTCGCCGCCTCCCGGGCGCTGATGGACACGCTCGACCGCGAGCTGCAACGCGATGCCGGCATGCCGCACGCCTACTACGAGATCCTGGTCCGGCTCTCCGAGGCCCCGGGTCGGCAACTTCGGATGAGCGACCTGGCCGATGCGGCGGGGTCGTCACGCAGCCGGCTCTCGCACGCGGTGGCCCGCCTCGAGGCGGCCGGCTGGGTACGCCGCGAGGACTGCCCCACCGACCGGCGCGGGCAGATCGCGGTGCTCACCGACGACGGTTTCGCCACCCTCGCCGCCGCCGCCCCGGGCCACGTCGAGGGGGTACGCCGACACCTGTTCGACGCGTTGAGCCCGGCCCAGGTCGACCAGTTGCGCCGGATCAGCGAGACGTTGGCCGAGCACCTGACCAGATCCTGACCGATCGGCACCGGCGCGGGTCTTGTACTTACCGTCGTCGGATGAGCACGATGGGGCGTGTCCTCCGGCTTCGACGAGTTGACTGACCAGGCGCACCACCTCGTGTCCACTGGCGACGTGGCCGGTGCGCAACGGCTGCTCTCCGACGCGCTCACCGACGCCGACCCCCGCCCGGCCAACGCCACACCCGAGCTGGCCGAGGCGGCCAGCCTCCAGGCGCGGGTGCTCGTCGCCCTCGGCGAGCCGCACTCCGCGCGCGGCTGGGCAGCCTTCGCGTACGCGGCCACCACCCGGTTGCACGGCCGCTCCGACCCCCGCACCGTCGCCGCCGCAGCCACCCTGGCCGCCGTGCTGCACCGGGTGGGCAGCCACTCCCGGGCCGCCCGGCTGTACCAGGAAGTCATCATCGAGCTGACCGCGCAGGACGGGCCCGAGTCGCTGCGGGTGCTTGCCGCACACGCCGACCTGGCCACCGTCGAGTACGCCCGGGGCCAGTGCACGGTGGCCCGCGACCGCCTCCAGGACGCCTGGGAGCTGCACCGTGAGGTGTACGGCGACGGTCACCCCAGCGGGATCAAGATGCTGGCCCGGCTCGGCGCCATGCAGCGCGACTGTGGGCAGTTCGCCGAGGCGCACGACAACCTGGCGCTGGCCCGCGAGCTGTGCCGGCAGCACCTGGCCGCCGACGACCCGCTGGCGCTGCAGGTGGCGGCTCTCGCCCGGGCAGCGGCCAACCCCGACCATGTCTGCGCCGACGACGCGCCCGCCGACCGGGACGCCCCGGTGGTGCCGGCCGCGCGTACCGCGCCGCACAACGACCGGCCGGTCGAGTCCGCCTATCACCCATCCGCGCCCCCGCCGCGCCAGGTGGACCCGGGGATGACCGGTCCGGCCGACCGCGACGACGAGGGCCGGGCCGGGCACGGGGTCGGCTCGGTGCCGAACCCCCGGGTGCCGGCCGACGAGCCGGACGGGTCGCCGGGCTTCCGCTGGCCGCCGGACCCGACCGACGAGCCCGCCCCGCACTCCATCGTCCCGCCGGTGCCCCCATCGGTGGCCGGGTTCACCGCCGGCACCGAGGAGACGTCCGGCGTCTACCGGCTGCACCGCCCCGGCGCGTCGACCCAGCCGGACCAGCCGGCGGAGCCGTACGCGCCGCTGGAGCCGTACACGCCGTCCCGGCTGCTGCCGGTGCCGGTGCACCGGGCGAAGGCGTCGCCGCGCAACCGGCTGGTGCCGGTGCTGGTGGCCGGCGTCGTCGTGGTGCTGCTGGGCACGGCGGCGGTGATCGCCGGGGTGGCGCGGGTCGGCGACGGGGACGACCCGAAAGCCGGGCCGGACAACGGCTCCCCCAGCGCCGGCCCGACCGGCACGGGTGCGCCGGCCGCCACCGGCACGGCAACGCCGGCCGCCGCACCCGGCACCCCGCCCGGCGCGGTGAGCCTGCGCGACAATCGGGACAACATCGCTCTGCGCTGGACGTACCCGGCCGGGGGCGAGGGGCCGGTGGTCGTGTCGGCCGGCCGGGCCGGGCAGGAGAAGACGGCGATCGCCACGCTGCCCGCCGGCACCGACAGCTACATCGTCTACGCGCTGAACCGCGCCAACGACTACTGCTTCACCGTGGCCGTCGTCTGGTCCACCGACACCGTCGCGAGCGCCAACCAGGTCTGCACCCGCCGCCGCTGACATCCCGACCGGCTGACCACCGTCGTCATGGTGTGTCGACCGCCGCTTGCTGGCCGTCGCCGGTCGGCGTCCTCGGGAGCAGCAGACGCACCCGCAGCCCCTGCGTGCCGTCGGCGTCGGTCAGGGTGATGGTGCCGCCCGCGCGGCGGACCAGCTCCCACACGATGGCGAGGCCCAGGCCGGCGCCGCCGTCGTCACGGCCCCGACCGTCGTCCAACCTGGTGAAACGGTCGAAGACCCGTCGCCGGTCGGCCGCCGGGATCCCCGGGCCGTCGTCGGTCACCGTCACCAGGTGGTACGCGGCATCGTCGTGCGGCTCGACGGTGAGGACCACGCTGCCCCGCGCGTGCCGGACCGCGTTGTCGACGAGGTTCGACAGCACCCGCCGCAGCTCGGCCGCGTTTCCGGCCGTCCACAGCGGGCCCGGCGGCGGCACGAGGAGCACCGGCGGCGACGGGTACCGGGCGGCGACCTCGGTCACCAGCGCGCCCAGGTCGACCGGGCCGGTCCCCCGGGCCGGTGGCATCTCGTCCAGGCGGGCCAGCAGCAGCAGGTCGTCGACCAGCCGACTCAGCCGCTCCGTGTCGGAGAGCAGGTTGACGGTCACCGCCGTCCAGTCCGTGCGGTCGGCGAGCCGCTGGGCCACCTCCAGCTCGGTGCGGATGTTGGTGAGCGGGCTGCGCAGCTCGTGGGCCGCGTCGGAGACGAAGGCGCGCTGCCGGGTCCGCGCCGACTCCAACCGGTCCAGCATCCCGTTGAGGGTGACCGCCAGCCGGTGGATCTCGTCGGCGGAGGCGGGCACCGGCAGGCGGCCGCCGCCCGCGCGCCCGGTGATCTCCTCGGCGCCCCGGCGCAGCGCCTCCACCGGACGCAACGTCGCACCGATCACCCGCCACGCCACCCCGGCCAGGATCGCCACCAGCAGCGGGAACGCCACCAGCAGGATGGCGCGTACCACGTGCGTGCTGTGCCGGACGTCTGCCATCGACCGGGCGACCAGGACGGTGAGCGGATCCGCTGCCGTGCCGGCGGGTACGGCGACCACCCGAACCGGGCCGGCGAGCCCCGCTCGCTCCGCCGGCACCACCAGACGCTGACGGCGACCGGTGTCCAACCGCTCGGGGCGGACCATCGGGACCAGCCGGTCCGCGTCGATCGAGGCGGCCCGGATCCGACCCTGCGCGTCGATCACCTGGACTCGGACCTGGCCGCCGGCCACCGGCAGCGGGTCGGGCAGCGCGTCCTCGGCGGCGAGCAGGGCGACCGCGTCGGCGGTCCGGAACGCCTCGGTGTCCACGGTGCGCTGGAGCACGAAACCGAGCGCGCCCAGCAGCACCGCCCCGCCGAGGGCCAGCCCGAGGGTGAGACCGACCACGCCGAGCGCCGTGAGCCGCCCGCGCAGGCCCAACCCGCGCAGGCCCAACCCGCGCAGACCCAACCCGCGCAGGCCCAACCCGCGCAGACCCCACCCGGGCAACCGGCGGACCCGGCGACCGCCCGCCGGGTCGGCCGGTGTCACGTCGCCAGCCGGTAGCCGGCGCCCCGGACGGTCTCCAGCCGGTCCCGGCCGAGCTTGCGGCGCAGATAGCCGACGTACACCTCGACCGCGTTGGGCGCCGTCTCCAGGCTGGCGTCCCACACGTGGTCCAGCAGCTCGATCTTGGAAATCACCTGGCCGGGACGACGCATCAGATAATCGAGCAACGCGAACTCCCGCGCGGTCAACGTCACCTCGGCGTCGGCACGGGTCACCCGTCGGCGGGCCGGATCCAGCCGCAGGTCACCGACCGTCAGCACGGTGGGGCGTTCCGGCGCTCCCCGACGCAGCAGGGCCCGCAGGCGGGCCAGCAGCACCACGTACGAGAAGGGCTTGGTCAGATAGTCGTCGGCGCCGCAGTCCAGGCCGTCGGCCTGGTCGTACTCGCCGTCCTTGGCCGAGAGCATCAGGACCGGCAGCCAGTGCTGCTCGGCGCGCAGCCGGCGGACCAGCTCGTAGCCGGACAGCCCGGGCAGCATCACGTCAAGGATCATCGCGTCGTACCCGCCGTGCCGGGCCGCGTCCAGGCCGGCAGGGCCGGTCGCCGCCACGTCGACCGCGAACCCCTCCGCCTGCAGGCCGCGTTGCAGGGCAGCCGCCAGCCGGGCCTCGTCCTCCACCACCAACAACCGCACGGTCCAAGGGTGCCACCCGGGTCACAGTCGGAGGTTCGGCGTCCTCAGCGCCTTCACAGCGCCGACCGGGCAGGATGTCTGGCAGGAGGTGCACCATGTCGATCCTGAGAAGCCGCCCCGTCCTGCGCTGGTTGGTCCCGGCGGCCGCTGGCGTCGCCGTCATCGGCGGAGGCGCCGCGATCGGCACGTTCGCCGCCGAGGCGGAGCCGAGCCTGCCGCCGCGTACCGCCGCCCAACTCCTGGTGGATCTTCAGACCTCCCGGCTGGAGGGGTTGTCCGGGACGGTCGTCCAGCGTGCCGACCTCGGTCTGCCGCCGCTGGTCGGGCTGATTCCCGGCAACGACCTGACCACCCTGCTGACCGGCACGCACACCCTGCGGGTCTGGTATTCCGGCCCGGAGCGGCAGCGCGTCGCGCTGATGGACACCCTCGGCGAGCAGGACGTGATCCGCAACGGCCGGGACGTGTGGACCTGGGAGAGCCGGGGCAACACCGCACGCCATCGCACGCTGGGCGACGCGGGCACGACCGGAAAGCCGGGTCCCGCGGCGACGCCGAGTCTCCCCGCCACCCCGCAGGAGGCCGCCGACCTGGCGTTGGGCGCGATCGATCCGAGCACCGAGGTCAGCGTCGGCCGCTCGGCCACCGTCGCCGGTCGGGACGCCTACGAGTTGGTGCTCCAGCCGCGCGACCGCGACTCGCTGGTGCACCAGCTGCGGATCGCCATCGACGCCACGCAGCACGTGCCGCTGCGTTTCGAAGTGCTCGCCAAGGGCAGCGACCAGCCGGCGTTCGAGATGGCCTTCACCCAGGTCGACTACCGGCGTCCCGACGCCGACCAGTTCGCCTTCAACCCGCCACCCGGGGTAGCCGTCACCGAGGAGACCGCCGAGCGGCCGTCCGCGGGCCGGCCCGCGCAGGCCGCACCGGGCGGAGACCCGCAGGTGCGTGCCGTGGGCGACGGCTGGGCCACCGTCCTGGTCGCGCGCCTGGACGGGACCCCGGGCAAGCCGGCCGGCGGCAAGCCGGCCGGCGCGGCGGCGGACGCGGACGTGTCGAAGCTGCTCGGCGGGCTGCCCGCGGTCAGTGGGGACTGGGGCAGCGGCCGACTGCTCACCGGGAAGCTGTTCAGCGTGCTGCTCACCGACGACGGTCGGGTGCTCGCCGGAGCGGTCACCCCCGAGCGGCTCTACCAGGTGGCCCGCGGCTGATTTCCCGAAGCGCTCACGCCGGGTCGACCAGATGGTCGGCCCGGCGTCCGTGGTTGTGTGACTCGAATCAGCCCGGTCGGCTTGGTGACAGCGGGCGGACCGCGCTATCTTCAACAATTCGAGGGCACGAAAAAGAACGGCATAAAAGCCGTTCCTGCAAAGGATTCTAATCTTAAGGGAGACGGCTTGTCAAGGCACTCCGGCGGTACCGGTGAATTGCCGCTCGACGACGAGATCGGCCGCGAGCAGGAGTACGTCTCGATGCTCTACGACCGGCTGGACGGGTTGCGTGAGCAGGCCACCCACCGGCTCACCGCCGAGCTGCGCAACACCGGCGGCACGCTCCAGGACCGCTCCCAGCGCGACAGCTCCGTGGCGATGTACGCCGACCAGGTCGAGCAGTTCTCCGCCGTGGAGAATGGTCTCTGCTTCGGGCGGCTCGACGGCGACGACGACTCCCGCCGCTACATCGGCCGAATCGGGATCTTCGACACCAGTGGCGACTACGACCCGCTGCTGATGGACTGGCGGGCCCCCGCCGCGCGTCCGTTCTACCTCGCCACCGCCGCCAACCCGCAGGGCGTACGCCGGCGGCGGCACCTGCGCACCCGCCAGCGCAAGGTGACCGGGCTCAACGACGAGGTGCTCGACATCGACAGCGCCTCGCCGGGCGGGCACGAGGAGCTGACCGGCGAGGCGTCGCTGCTCGCCGCCCTCAACGCCGGCCGGACCGGCCGGATGCGCGACATCGTGGAGACCATCCAGGCCGAGCAGGACGGGATCATCCGCGCCGATCTGCCCGGCGTCATGGTGGTCCAGGGCGGCCCCGGCACCGGCAAGACGGCGGTCGCGCTGCACCGGGCGGCGTACCTGCTCTACACACACCGGCGGGAGCTGTCCAGCCGGGGTGTGCTGCTGGTCGGCCCGAACGCGACGTTCCTGCGCTACATCTCCCAGGTGTTGCCCACTCTGGCCGAGACGGGCGTGCTGCTGCGTACCCAGGGTGATCTGTTTCCCGGGGTGAGCGCCCAGCGCGTCGAGCCGGCCGAGACCGCGGCGCTCAAGGGCCGGGCGGTGCTCGCCGAGGTGCTGGCGCTGGCCGTCCGGGACCGGCAGTGGGTGCCGGACGAGCCGCTGGAGATCGAGGTGGAGCGGGAGGTGCTGACCCTCGACCCGGAGACGGTGCGCGCCGCCCGGGACCGGGTGCGCCGCACCGACCGGCCGCACAACCTGGCACGGGCGCTGTTCGACGTGGAGATCGTGCACGCGCTCGCCGACCAGGTGGCGGAGCGCATCGGCGCCGACCCGCTGGGCGGGGACAACCTGCTCGACGAGGCCGACCGCGCCGAGATCCGTCGCGAGCTGCGCGAGGAGACGGAGATCCAGGCCGCCCTCGACCGGCTGTGGCCGGTGCTCACCCCGCAGCGCCTGCTCGCCGACTTGTACGCGGACCCGGACCGGATCGCCGCCGCCGCACCGATGCTCACCGAGGACGAGCGGGCCCGGCTGCATCGCGAGCCGGGCGGGTGGACGCCCGCCGACGTGCCGCTGCTGGACGAGGCCGCCGAGCTGCTCGGTGAGGACGAGCGGGCCGCCGCCGCCCGCCGGGACCGCATCCGGATGATGGAACGGGAGTACGCCGAGGGCGTCCTGGAGATCGCTCGGGGTTCCCGCTCGATCGACGTCGAGGACGAGGCCGAGGGCGGTGAGATCCTCGGCGTGACCGACCTCATCGACGCCGACCGGCTGCTGGAGCGGCAGGAGGAGGCCGACCGGCTGACCACCGCGCAGCGCGCCGCCGCCGACCGGACCTGGGCGTTCGGGCACGTGATCGTGGACGAGGCGCAGGAGTTGTCGCCAATGGCGTGGCGGCTGCTGATGCGCCGCTGCCCGAGCCGGTCGATGACGATCGTCGGGGACGTGGCACAGACCGGCGCGCTCGCCGGGACGCCGTCCTGGGCCGATGCCCTCGCCCCCTACGTGGCGCAGCGCTGGCGGCTGACCGAGCTGACGGTCAGCTACCGCACGCCGGCCGAGATCATGGCGGTCGCCGCCGACGTACTGGCCGAGATCGACCCGGCGCTGCGACCGCCGCGCTCGGTGCGCGAGAGCGGCCTTCCACCGTGGGACCGGGCGGTGCCCGACGAGCAACTGCCCGCAGAGCTGGTGTCGGCGGCGACGCGCGAGGCCGCCGGGCTGACCGAGGGCCGGCTCGGCGTCATCGTGCCGGCCAGCCGGGTGGACGCGCTCGGCGCGGCGTTGACCGCCGCGCTGCCGGAGGCCACGGTGGGCGAGCACCCGGAGTTGGAGAGCCGGGTGGTCGTGCTGACGGTCGCGCAGGCCAAGGGCCTGGAGTTCGACTCGGTGCTGGTGGTCGACCCGGACCGGATGGTGGCGGAGTCGCCGCGCGGGCGCAGCGACCTGTACGTCGCGCTCACCCGGGCCACCCAGCGCCTGGGCGTCCTGCGCCCCACCCACGCCAGTTGATCATGAGGCTGGCGGGAGCCCTGGTGATCGAGGTGCCCGTCCACCTCATGATCGACGGGTAGTGGCGGCGTGCGGCGCCCCGAGGACGGGGCGCCGCAGGGCGATCAGTCTCCGGCCTTGTCCCGGATGGACTTCGCCGGCCCGGTCGCCGATGTGGACTGGTCGCTGGTGCTGCCGCCCATCGGGGTGCTCAGACCGCCGGTGGTGGCGTCCCCGGTCGTCGTCGGGGCCACCTTGCCGGGGTGCCGCTCCGGCTGGCGGGCCACCCGCCGCACGCTCGCCGGCCCGGCGGTGCCACCGGTGGTGGTCACCGCACCCTGCCCGCCGACCGGGCCACCGTCGCGCAGCACCTGCGGGTCGACCCGCTCGTGCGCCGGGTCGAGCGGGTCGTCTCGCTGGATCTGGCTCTCGATGTCGGTGGGGGGCACTGTGACCTCGTCGAGGGCGCCCTCGCCGTACACGCCGCCGGCGATCCGGTTCTCGGCCTGGCGGGCGGCCTCCTGCCGCATGTCGTCTTCACGCACGTCCATCACCTCGCAGAAGCTGTGGAACTGACTGCGTGCCCGGCCACCCGTCGACCAAACCCGCAGTGCTCAGGTGCCGAGCGGGAAACGGACATCCGCCCCGATGTGCCCCAACGGTGAGACCCGTCCGACGACCGCGCCGACCACTGCGTGGCCAGCCGTCGTCGATTCTTTTTCGAGCCGAGGAGTGTTACCTGGTCGGCGGCCTCGGGTAGTCGGGGGGCGTCCCCGCCGTGCAAGCGAACCGTGCCGTGGCCGACACGCGGTAGCGGGGCGAGGGAATGCAGGTACGACTCATCGCATCCTGAGGAGGACCAGATGAGCACGCAGGCTGCTTCCACCCGGCCGATGAACCGGCCGATGAACGACCCGCAGAATCCCGCAGCGATGCGGGAGACGCAGCAGATGCCGGTCATGCACGACGGGCGTCGCAACGACATGCAGGCACCCGGTACGGAGACCAAGCAGGCCTTCAAGACCACCGAGTTCTGGATCTACCTGATCGCGGTGGCCGCCGTACTGGGCGCGTCGCAGGTCGTCGGGCGGAACTCGGCCGGAGTGGACATCTTCCGGGCCGACAACGCCTGGTTCCTGATCACCCTGCTGACGTTGGGCTACCTCGGTAGCCGCGGCCTGGCCAAGGCCGGCAGCAACTGGCGCAGCAGCGAGGAGCGCAAGGCCCGGCACTGACCGGGTGACAGCACAGCGCACGGTGGCCTCCGGGAGAGTTCTCCCGGAGGCCACCGTCGTCTGTGGAGGCGTTACTCGTCGCCGCCGAAGTCGCCGAAGTCGCCCTCGAAGGCGTCCTCGATCATCTCGCCGGCGATCATGCCGCCGGCGACGCCGAGCGCCGCGCCGGCCACCATGCCGCCCACGCCGCCCATACCGCCGTGCCCGCGGCCGTGACCGTGGCCGTACTGGGAGCGCAGGCTGCCGTAGCGGGACGTCGTCTCGCGCAGCCAACCGTCGACGACCTGCGCCCAGTCGACGCGGTCGACGTCGGCGTGCGACACCTGGTAGCGGCCGAACGCGTCGTGCCCGGCGCTGAGGAAGCCGCCCCGCTTGTCACACTCCAGGATCACCTCGACACCACGCTGACTCGTCACGAAGGTCAGCTCGACCTCGTTGATGGTGCCCGCGTACTGCGGGGAGGCGACGAACTCGATCTCCTGGTAGAACGGCAGCGTCTGCTGCACGCCCCGGATGTGACCGCGCTCCAGGTCGGCGTGCTTGAACCGGAAACCGAGCCGCTGGAACGCCTCCAGGATCCGCTCGTGCACCGGCAACGGGTGCACCGCCACGTGGTCCAGGTCGGTCTTGTCGACCGCGCGGGCCACCGACAGCTCCGTCCGCAGGCCCATCGTCATGCCGTGCAGGCGCTGGCCGTACACGTCGGTGATCGGGGTCTCCCACGGCACCGGAAGCTGGAACGGGATCGACAACTCCTGCTTGGGCGCGAGCTGGAACGCGCCACTGACGGCCATCCGGTGAAACTCCATGGTGCCCGCGTACTCCGTGTCGTGGCCCTCGACTTCGACCCGGGTGACCAGACCGATCACCACCTGCTCGATGGCCGCCGGGCTGTCACCGCCGACGAGGTTGACCTGCCCGTCGAGGGTCAGGCCGGGCCGGGTGTTGGGGTTGGTCAGCACGGTGTCCACACTGGGACCGCCCACACCGAACGCGCTCAACATCTTCTTGAAGACCATCGAAACTCCTGTGCGACAGCCGACCGCTCCTGTGTTGGAGTCGGACGTTGACTCGACGGGCACCCTATCCAGCACCCCTGTGAGATGGCTGTGAAGCGCCACGCGTCTCCACGTCCGCGATCGCCAGGTCGGCGGCCCGATCCGGGTCGTTTCTGGCCCGTCTCAGCAGCGCATCCGCGAACCAATGGTCGGCGACGCCCGACCCGTCGGTGACGTCGAGATACAGGCCGAGGTCGCACCGTTCGCCGAAGATGGTGACCCGCAGATCGGGGCGGCGGCGGTGGATGACGTCGAGAAGCCGCCACACCGCCTCGTCGCGCTGGACGCGGCGCACCGGGTCACACTCGAGCAGGGCCTGGGCGACCCGGTCCGCACTGGGATCGAACCCGTCCAGCAGCGGCAGCAACGACGGATCTGCCAGGTACGCGGCGGCCCGGATGGTGAACCTGTGGACCTCGTCGTGGGAGAGCATCTCGCGTACCAGTGGAAGTGCCCGCGCGTCCCGGCGCCGGGCCAGCCCGCGGGCACCTTCCGCGCGTACCTCCGGGTCGACGTCGCGGGTACGGTCCCACAGCGCCCGGCGGACGGCGTTCCCGTCGGCGGTGCTCACCCAGCCGAGCCCGAAGGTGGCCCACTCCCGCACGGCGGTATCGGAATCGGTGGACAGGTCGATCAGCACCGCCTCGCCGGCTTCGGCCGGAGGATCGTCGAGGACCGCCGGCACCGCGACAGCGACCTGGAACCGTACGTCGCTGTCGGGACTGCCCGCGAGGGTGACAAGGGTCGGCAGGGCGCGGGGATCGCAGGTCGCGCCCAGGGCGCGCGCGATCGACCAGTGCACCTCGGGATCGGCCTCGGTGCTGGCCAGCGAGATCAGGGCCGTCGCGGCGGCCGCACGCAGGTCGTCCCCGTGCACAGCGCTCGCGTAGCCGAGCAGGTCGCACGCCGCCGCGCGCACCACGCGGTCCGGATCGGCGAGCCGATCGACCGCCAGCCGGACGGCCACCCCACCCGAGTCGGCCGCCTGCCGGAGCAGCTCCGATCCGTCGTCGGATTCGCCATCCTCGACGGTCCGCCGTAAGCGCTGCACCGCCTGGTCGAACAGGTCCGCCACCTCGTGCGCCTCCACGCTCGACATGGTGCCCCCCGGCCAGTGGCTGCCGCCACCAACTTTTGATCGACTCGACATCGCCGATATGGGGCTATCAGCCGGCCGGGACACCCCGACATCGGCGATGTCGAGTCGATCACGGCTCGGTGCGGCCGAACGTGCCGTCTTTGACCCCGTTGACGAAAGCAGTCCAGCCGCTGACGCCGTAGACGAGGGTCGCCGCCGCGCGGTCCTTGCTGTCCCGCACCGCCACCCGACCAGAACCGTCGAGAACAGGCCCCGCCTCGACACAGCTCCCGCCGTTACTGTTGCTCCGAGTGCTGATGTGCCAGGCCACGGCCGGCAGGGCTTCGTTCATGGCAGTTCCTCCGTGATCTTCGCGATCAGCTCGGCCGCCTCGCGCTGATCGAGCGCGACATCCTGCAGGCGATGGTACGCAAGCGCGTAACGTCTCGACTTCGGAGATTCCATGAATCGGCGCCCACCCAGAGTCTCGGCATATGCCACTTCGGGATACGGCTTCGGCATCCGGAAGAGAACGAACGAGCCGTCCAGCCCGGCGTGCAGGCCGACCCGCGATGGCAACACGCGGACGTCGATGTTCTGCCGTCGCATCAGCCCGGCGAGGTGTTGTAGTTGGCCGCGCATCACGGCCGGACTCCCGACTGGTCGACGAAGAACGCTTTCGTCGATGACCGCCGCTACACGGACGGCGGGATCGCGCGTGAGCACACGCTGGCGGTCGACCCGCAGTTGCAGCCACTTGCGGACCGAGAAATCCGATGCCTGCTCTCCCTCGGCGTTACGGATCACCGCTTCCGCGTAGGCCGCCGTCTGCATCAGCCCCGGCATGAGGAAGGCATCCCACGAGCAGATGTGCTCGGCTCTGGTCTCCAACCAGGGGAAATCGATGAACGAGGCGTCCACCAACTCGTCGTAGTCGTCGTCCCAGCGGTCGGTCCGCCAGGCGTCTTCGGCAAGCTGGAGGAAGCGGTTGCGCTCGCGCCCGTCATGCTCGCCGTAAAGATCGAGAAGCGATTCGACAACGCCTCGGCGGAACGGCCACTCGGCACGCTCCCAGCGGGCGATGGACGAAAAGTCCCGCTCCAGAAACTCGGCCGCCTGCTTGAGAGTGATGCCGCGCTGTTCCCGCAACTGTCGCATCTGCTGGCCGAGCCACTGGGCACGCAATGTCTGGACGAACGATTCACGCCTGGCGGGCATGGGTCCCCTCTCTGACGTCCCTCATGACGAACTTCGTTGGTGTCGTTGCACCAATGCCGGGGCCACTGGAAACGTGGCCCGCGGGTGAGGGTGATCGCCGGCCCCCGGGGAAGCCCGGTGCAAACACGGCAACCGCAGCTGTGCCAACAGCCGAGAAGGTGACGAGAGGCGGCCTCGCGAGTGGCAGTCGCATACCGGCTCTCGTCGGGTCTCAACTAGAGCGTCGGGATGTACGAATCCCGGCTCCGAACCGACTTGCACGAATACCTACCACGAAGAAGGGCGCTCTCGCGACCCCGACGCACCCATCGACCGACGACGACAGAGGTGACCGATGACCAGAGGCACGCACCACGACGGCGGTCGGCTGCATCCGCGGCACGTGCGCGACCACCAGTTCGCCACCGTCGGCTTCGGCCGAAGGGGCCTCGACCCCCGGGAGGTGCGGCGGTTCCTGCACCGCGTCGCGCTCGACCTGACCGCGCTGCACCACGATCTGGCGCTGCTCAGCGAGGAGAACGCGCGGGTCAAGCGGGCGCTGCGGGCCCGGCAGGGTGCCTGGTCCGAGGGGCAGCGAAGGTGATTCCGCCGGATCGGGTCTTCGTACCGCTGCCTCGGGCCGCCGTGCTGGCGTTCACCGAGCCGCCCGAACCGCCGCCCCGGCACGTGATCCACCTGCCGGTGGCGGTTGTCGACCTGGCCGGCGCACTGGAATTGGCCCGTGCTCTCGCCCGGTCGCTGACCGCGACGTCACAGATCGACATCGGCGGCATCACCGTGTCGGCCGAGGACGCGCAGCACGTACGACACTGGGTCTTTTGTGACCGGATCATGCCCGATCGCCGGCGATGTGCGCGGCCGGCCGACCACGACGGACCCTGCTCTCCTGTCGACGATCCCTGACCCACATCTATCCTCGTGGACGATGACAATGGGGAGACGGGCACACGCCGCCGTGCTCGCTGCGGCGGTCGCGTTGCTGGCGGTGGTCGGGTGCGACACGGCAGCGGTTGACGAGACGCGTGGATGCCAGGAGCAGCGGCAGGTCGACGAGGCGAAGGTCCGGGTCAGCCGCTGGGAGCCGCCGGATGAGCTTCCGTTTATCGGCGACTATTCGGAGATTCACTGGCAAGCGCGCGCGTTGGGCAATCCGTGTTCACGGATGCCGGGCCCGACGGACTGGGAATACCAGGGCGTCATCATCCTGCGTCCCGAGGACGCACACCGGTTGGCCGAGCGGTTCGAGTTCGTTCCGTTCACATCCATCGACCCGGCCGAGCTGATCCACTCACACACGCCTACGGACGTGCGACCGGACCTCGCACCGTTCCTCCCGACCAAGCCACAGTGGCTGCACAGTCAGACCTACAACGATGCGCTACCGTCGACACGCTGGCGGGTGGTGTTCCTGGACGTGCAGCATCACACGCTCCTGTTCATGCTGAACGATCATTAGAAGAGTCCTAACCGGTCTCCACGACGACCAGTTCGCCTACCTGTTCGCCGATCGTGGTGCGGGCGTCCGCTGGCAGCCCTCGGTCGGTGATCAGCACGTCGGCCGCCTCCAGCGGGGCGATGGTGGCGATGCCGATCGTCTCCCACTTGGTGTGGTCGGCGAGCACCACGAGCCGGCGGGCCGCGCCGATCAGACACCGGTTGACGCCGGCCTCCAGCAGGTTCGGCGTGGTGAAGCCGGTACGCGGGCTGAGCCCATGCACACCCAGGAACAGCAGGTCGACGTTGAGCGCGCTGATCGCGGCCTCGGCCACCGGACCGGTCAGCGCGTCCGACGGGGTACGGATGCCACCGGTCAACACGACCGTCTGGTCGGCACGCGGGTTCTGGTAGAGCGCGTCGGCCACCGGGATCGAGTTGGTCACCACGGTCAGCCCGTGCACATCGGAGAGCAGGGTGGCCAGCGCGGCGGTGGTCGTCCCGGCGGACAGCGCGATGGCCATCCCCGGCTCCACCATCGTCGCCGCCCGCTCGGCGATGGCCCGCTTCTCCGTCTGCTGGCGGATCGACTTCGCGGCGAACCCGGGCTCCTCGGCCGAGCCCGGGCCGGCGAGGGTCGCGCCGCCGTGGACCTTGTCCACCAGGCCGCGCTCGGCCAGCACCTCCAGGTCGCGCCGGATCGTCATGTCGGACACGCCGAACCGGCTGACCAGGTGGCTCACCCGCACGCCGCCACGCTGGCGGATCAGATCGAGGATGGCGGTCTGCCGCTGCTGGGCCAGCATCTCAGGGAACCTCCTTCGCGCCGCGCTGGTCGCCGGGTCAGGCCGACTCGTCGGCCCGGTCCTCGCGGACCACGGCCACCTCGCCGGCCGGCACTGTCAGCTCACCCGCACACCGCGTCCCGGTCAACAGCTCGGTGCCGCGCGCCGCGACGCGTACCTCGGTCTCGGTGTGGTTGATCGCGAACAGCCAGGTCCGCTCGCCGTCGCGCCGTCGTACCACCTCCACCCCGGTCGGCGCCTGCGCCGCCGGGCGGACGCCGGCCTCGTCGAGCAGCCGGGCGACGAGCCGGTCGGTGGCCGGTTCGTCCAGCCGGGTGCCGACGTACCAGGCGGCGCCCGCGCCGACCGGCCGCCGGGTCAGCGCAGGCACGCCCGGCAAGGGCCCGTCGGTGTACGACGCCAGCACCTCGGCGTCGTCGGCGTGCAGCCATTCGGTCCACACGTCGGCGGTGCTGCCGTCGTCGAGCCGGACCCGCTCGCCCTCGCGCAGCGGGAAGAACTCCTCGGTCCGTACGCCCAGCAGGTCCCGGAACGCGCCCGGGTAGCCGCCCAGCCGGATGTGGTCGTTGGGGTCCACGATGCCGCTGAAGTAGGTGACGGCCGCCGTGCCGCCGGCCTCGACGAACCGGCGCAACGCGTCGGCGTCGGCGTCGCGGACCAGGTAGAGGGTGGGCACCAGGACCAGACGGTAGCCGCTGAGGTCGGCCGACGGGTGGACGATGTCGGCGGTCACGCCGGCCCGCCACAGCGCGCCGTAGAGGGCGTTGATCCGGTCCGCGTAGGTGACGTCGGCGCTGGGGTGCGAATCCAGCTCGACCGCCCACCAGGCCTCCCAGTCGAACAGGATCGCCACGTCGGCGTCCACCCGGCTGCCGCGGATCTCGGCCAGCGCCTTCAGGTCCGCGCCGAGCTGGCAGACCTCGCGAAACACCTTGGTGTCCGGGCCGGCGTGCGGCACCAGCGCGGAGTGGAACTTCTCCGCGCCGGCCCGCGAGGCCCGCCACTGGAAGAACAGCACCCCGTCGGCGCCGCGGGCGACGTGCGCCAGGCTGTTGCGGCGCAGCTGCCCGGGCAGCTTGGCCACGTTGCGCGGCTGCCAGTTGACCGCGCTGGTGGAGTGCTCCATGAGCAGCCACGGGTCACCGCCGGCGACGCCCCGGGTGTGGTCGGCGGCGAACGCCAGCCCGAGGTGCGCCTGCGGGTTGGCGGCGGTCAGGTAGTGGTCGTTGGACACCAGGTCCACATCGGGGGCCCAGGAGTGGTAGTCCATGTGCTTGACGCCCATGCCGATCATGAAGTTGGTGGTGACCGGCTGGCGGACCAGCGTCGTCAGCACCTCGCGTTCGGCGCGCAGTTGGGCGCGCTGCTCGTCGGAGGAGAAGCGCAGGAAGTCGAGTTGCTGCGTGGGGTTGGCGAAGGTCGGCGCGGTGCGCGGCGGGTTGATCTCGGCCCAGTCGCCGTAGCGCTGGCTCCAGAAGGCCGTGCCCCAGGCGTCGTTGAGCCGGTCCAGGTCGCCGTAGCGGTCCCGCAGCCAGCCCCGGAACGCCTCGGCGCTGACGTCGCAGTAGCAGTGCACGTTGTGGCAGCCCAGCTCGTTCGAGACGTGCCACATGACCACGGCGGGATGCTCGGCGTACCGGCCGGCGACCGCCCGCACCAGCTCCAGGGAGCGCTCGCGGAACACCGGGGAACTGGGGCAGTACGCCTGCCGGCCGCCCGGCCAGAGGATCGCGCCGTCGGCCCGGCGGGGCAGCGTCTCCGGGTGCGCGCGGGCCAGCCAGGGTGGCGGGCTGGCGGTGGCGGTGGCCAGGTCGACCTGGATGCCGCCGTCGTGCAGCAGATCCAGGACCCGGTCCAGCCAGCCGAACTCGAACCGGCCCGGGGCGGGCTCCAGCAGAGCCCAGGAGAAGATGCCGACGGAGACCAGGTTGACCCCGGCCCGACGCATCAGCTCGACGTCCTCCGACCAGGTCTGCTCGGGCCACTGCTCGGGGTTGTAGTCGCCGCCGAAATAGATGCCGTTCCCCTGCCATCGCCGCATGACAGCTGAGGGTGCACCTGCCGCCGCACGGAAGTCAACAGGTTCCAACATCGACTTTGTTTCCAACGTTTACCACGTAACAGCCGTATCACGACTGGGTTATCAGAGGCGAACAGCCCTCTTGACAGCGGCCTATGGAGGGGTAGCTTGAGGCCCCAACTGGCCGATCGTGTTCGCCAATGTGGATTCTCGGTGGATCACGATGCGTATCCACAAGGCCGGACGCGCTCTTCACCACCCCTGACGGCCCTTGGGCGTAGCACCTCTTCATCCGCAGGAGGCACAGATGTCCCGTCCCCGATCCCAAGCCGAGTACCTGGCTCGGCTCGTACCGCCCTCCGTCGCCGGCATCAACCGACGGTCGCTGCTGGCCGGCGCGGCCGGCACGGGCGCGCTGCTCGGCACCGGTCTGCTCGCCGGCTGCGGCGACGACTCCGGCTCCGGCGGGTCCAGCAAGGACGTGTCGCTCGGATCCAACCAGTCCGACCCGAAGCCCAAGGACGTCCTCGCGAAGGTCGCCGACGGGTTCAAGACCGCGTCCGGCGTCCAGGTCGCGGTGAACACGGTCGACCACAACACGTTCCAGGAGAACATCAACAACTACCTCCAGGGCAAGCCGGACGACGTCTTCACCTGGTTCGCCGGCTACCGGATGCGCTTCTTCGCCCAGAAGGGCCTGGCCAGCGACATCAGCGACGTGTGGGGCAAGCTCTCGGGCTACTCGGACGCCTTCAAGAAGGCGTCCACCGGCGACGACGGCAAGCAGTACTTCGTCCCGGCGTCGTACTACCCGTGGGCCGTCTTCTACCGCAAGTCGGTCTGGCAGCAGCACGGCTACCAGGTGCCCACCACACTGGACCAGTTCACCGCGCTCGGCGCGCAGATGAAGAAGGACGGCCTCATCCCCGTCGCCTTCGCCGACAAGGACGGCTGGCCGGCGATGGGCACCTTCGACATCCTCAACCTACGGATCAACGGCTACCAGTTCCACGTCGACCTGATGGCCGGCAAGGAGGCCTGGACCTCCGACAAGGTCAAGAAGGTCTTCGACACCTGGGCCGGCCTGCTCCCCCTGCACCAGCCGGACAGCCTCGGCCGCACCTGGCAGGAGGCGGCGCAGTCGCTGCAGCAGAAGAAGAGCGGGATGTACCTGCTCGGTCTCTTCGTCGGTCAGCAGTTCAGCAACGACGAACAGAGCGACCTCGACTTCTTCACGTTCCCCGAGATCGACCCGTCCATCGGCGCGAAGGCCCTGGACGCCCCGATCGACGGCTACATGATGGCCCGCAAGCCCAAGAACGAGGACAACGCCCGCAAGCTGATGGAGTACTTCGGCGGCAAGACCGCCGCGGACATCACGGTCAAGAGCGACCCGACCACCCTGGTCGCCAACACCGGCGCCGACGTCAGCGGCTACACCGCGCTGCAGAAGAAGGCCGCCGAGCTGGTCGGGTCGGCCACCGAGATCGCGCAGTTCCTCGACCGGGACACCCGGCCGGACTTCGCCTCCACGGTGATGATCCCGGCGATCCAGCAGTTCATCAAGAACCCCAAGGACATCGACGGTCTCACGTCGTCCATCGAGAACCAGAAGAAGTCGATCTTCACTGACTGACGGCGGAAGGGGGAGGACATCGTGTCCGACCTGCCCCTGATCCAAGCGGATCGCGCCGTGCCGCCGCCGGCCGCGACCACCTCAACGGGTGGTCGTCGCCGGCGGCTACGGCTCCTGTCCCGCACCGACCGCGTGGTCATCACGCTGATGGTGCTCGTCCCGCTGCTGCTCGTCACCGCCTTCGTCTGGCTGCCGGCGCTGGCGACCGTGGTGCTCTCCAGCACCGACTGGGACGGCATCGGCCCACTGAACGAGATCGACTTCGTCGGCGCTCGCAACTACAGCGACGTCGTGAACATCTACCCGCCGTTCGTGCCGGCGATCCAGCACAACCTGCTCTGGCTGGCCGTGCTGTTCGTGGTCGCCACCCCGTTCGGCATGTTCCTGGCCGTGCTGCTCGACAAGGAGCTGCGCGGCAGCCGCTTCTACCAGACGGCGCTGTACCTGCCGGTGGTGCTCTCGCTGGCACTGATCGGCTTCGTCTGGCAGCTGCTCTACTCCCGCGACCAGGGTCTCATCAACGCCGTCTTCGGCAGCAACGTCGACTGGTACGGCGACTCGAACGTCAACATCTGGGCGGTCATGATCGCCTCCGGCTGGCGGCACGTCGGCTACATCATGCTGCTCTACCTCGCCGGCCTGAAGGGCGTCGACCCGTCGCTGCGGGAGGCCGCGGCGGTCGACGGCGCGTCGGAGAGCCGGACGTTCTTCCGGGTGGTGTTCCCGGTGCTGCGGCCGATCAACATCATCGTGCTGGTGGTGACGGTGATCGAGTCGCTGCGCGCGTTCGACCTGGTCTGGGTCGTCAACAAGGGACGCAACGGTCTGGAGCTGATCTCGGCACTGGTCACCCAGAACGTGGTGGGTGAGGCGAGCCGGATCGGCTTCGGCTCCGCGCTGGCGACGATCATGCTGGTCGTCTCGCTGGTCTTCATCACCATCTACCTGGCGACCGTGATGAGGGAGGACCGGGAATGAGCACCGCGACCGTGACCCGGCGTACCGAGGGTGGCACCGACACCCCGGTCCGCCGCCGCAAGCTGACCCCGGCGCGGCTGCTGCTGCACGGCTTCCTCATCGTCGTCTCGCTGGCCTGGCTCTTCCCGATCGCCTGGGCGGTGCTGACCTCGCTGCGCTCCTACGATTACACGGCCGCCAACGGCTACGTCTCGTTCGGCGGCTGGACCTTCGACAACTACGTCACCGCGTGGCGGACAGCGGAGTTCGGCAAACACTTTCTCAACTCGGTCTACATCACCGTGCCGGCGGTGCTGCTGACGCTCTTCCTCGCCTCCTGCGTGGCGTTCGTCATCGCCCGGTTCAACTGGAAGATCAACCTCGTCCTGCTCGGGGTGTTCACCGCCGCCAACCTGCTGCCCCAGCAGGCATTGCTCATCCCGCTGTTCCGGCTGTTCACCGAGGTGCCGCTGCCGGAGTTCATGAGCGACTCCGAACTGCTCTACGACAGCTACTGGGGCCTGATCCTGATCAACGTGGCCTTCCAGTGCGGGTTCTGCGTCTTCGTGCTCAGCAACTACATGAAGGCGCTGCCCCGCGACCTGTACGAGGCGGCGATGGTCGACGGGGCCAGCGTCTGGCGGCAGTACTGGCAGGTCACCATGCCGCTGTGCCGGCCGGCCCTGGCAGCGCTCGCCACCCTGGAGGTGACCTGGATCTACAACGAGTTCTTCTGGGCCACCGTCCTCATGCGCACCGGCGACAAGTTCCCGGTGACCAGCTCGCTCAACAACCTGCGCGGCGAGTTCTTCACCGACAACAACCTGGTCTCGGCGGGCAGCGTGCTCGTCGCGATCCCCACCCTGGTGATCTTCTTTATGCTCCAGCGGCACTTCGTCCGGGGCCTGACCTTGGGAGCCTCCAAAGGATGACGATCCTGCACCTGCGCCGCGCGCGGACCAGCCTGGTGCTCGACGCGCGCGGCCCGGGGCTGCCCCGCGTCGTGCACTGGGGCGGCGACGTCGGCGACCTCGACGACGACGCCCTGCGCCAGCTCACCGACGCGACAGTGCCACCCGTGGTGCCGAGCAGCTTCGACGAGCCGCCCGCGCTGTCCCTGCTGCCGGAGGCGAGCGCCGGCTGGAGCGGTCGGCCGGGACTGGTCGGGCATCGTGACGGGCAGGACTGGTCCACCGCGTTCCGGCTCGACGGTCTCGACGTCGACCAGCCCTCCGACGCTCCGGCGCGGGTCACCGTGCGGGCGTCGGACCGGGTCGCCGGGCTCGGCCTGACCGTCGAGATCACGCTGGACCGGTACGGCCTGCTGACCATTCGCCATCGCCTGCGCAACGACGGCGACGGCGCGTACGAGGTGCACGGGCTGACGCCGGTGCTGCCGGTGCCGGCGGTCGCCACCGAACTGCTCGACCTGACCGGCCGCTGGTGTCGGGAACGCTCGCCACAGCGGCATCCCTGGCAGCACGGCGCGTGGGTCCGCGAGGGCCGGCACGGGCGCACCGGGCACGATGCCACGCTGTTGCTGGTTGCCGGCGCCGCCGGGTTCGGCTTCGGCCACGGCGAGGTCTGGGCGGTGCACACCGCGTGGAGCGGCGACCACGTCACCGTCGCCGAGCGGCACCCCACCGGCGAGTCCACTCTCGGCGGCGGCGAACTGCTGGCGCCCGGCGAGATCCGGCTCGCCCCCGGCGAGGAGTACGACACTCCCCTGCTCTACGCCGTCTGGTCCGACGTCGGGCTGGACGGGCTCAGCGACGTACTCCATTCGCATCTGCGGGCCCGGCCCGGACACCCGCGCTCCCCCCGCCCGGTGACCCTCAACGTCTGGGAGGCGGTCTACTTCGACCACGACCTGGACCGGCTGCGGGCCCTCGCCGACCGGGCCGCGCACCTCGGCGTGGAACGGTTCGTGCTCGACGACGGCTGGTTCCGCGGCCGGCGCGACGACACCGCCGGGCTCGGCGACTGGTACGTCGACGAGGGCGTCTGGCCCGACGGCCTGCAACCGCTCGTCGACCACGTGACCGGCCAGGGCCTTCAGTTCGGCCTGTGGGTGGAGCCGGAGATGGTCAATCCCGACTCCGACCTGTTCCGCGCGCACCCGGACTGGCTGCTGGCCGTGCCGGGGCGGCTGCCGCCGGCCTGGCGCAACCAGCAGGTGCTCGACCTGGGCCGCCCGGAGGCGTACGACCACGTGCTGGAACGCCTCGACGCGCTGCTGCGCGACCACCCCGGCATCAGCTACCTCAAGTGGGACCACAACCGGGACCTCACCGAGGCCGGGCACCACGGCCGGCCCGGGGTGCACGGGCAGACCCTCGCGGTCTACCGCCTCCTCGACGAGCTGCGCCGCCGGCATCCCGGCGTCGAGATCGAGAGCTGCTCGTCCGGCGGCGCCCGGGTGGACCTGGCCATCCTGGCCCGCACCGACCGGGTCTGGGCCAGCGACTGCAACGACGCCCTGGAACGGCTCAGCATCCAACGCTGGACCGGTCTGCTGCTGCCTCCGGAGCTGATCGGCACGCACATCGGCCCGGAACGCTCGCACACCACCAACCGCGTGCACGACCTGGGCTTCCGGGCGGCCACCGCGCTGTTCGGCCACCACGGGATCGAGTGGGACATCGCCTCGATCAGCGCTGCCGAACAGGCCGAGTTGGCCGCCTGGGTGGCGCTGCACAAGCGGCTGCGTCCGCTGCTGCACGCCGGCCGGGTGGTCCGCGTCGACCACCCGGACCCGGCCGTCTGGGCGCACGGCGTGGTCGCGGGTGACAAGACCCGAGCGGTGTACGCGGTGGCACGGCTCGCCACCTCGGTGGCGCAGGTTCCGGGCGCGGTACGTCTGCCCGGCCTCGATCCGACGCGGCGTTACCGCGTACGAGCGGTGGCGGACGTGCCGCCCCCGGCGACCATCGAGCGGGCCGCGCCACCGTGGCTGGCCTCCGGTGTCACGCTCAGCGGAGCGGCGCTGGCCCGGGTGGGTGTGCAGCTGCCCGCGTTGCACCCGGAGCAGAGCCTGGTGCTGGAGGTCGACGAGGCCAGCTAGAAAATTCTTCCGCCGGAGTGTCGAGAACGGTGACGCGTGCTTCTACCTCAGGGTGAGAGCACCGACCACGGTGCGCGGACGTGAGGGGCGAACCATGAAGTACATGCTGCTGATGCAGTTCAGCGCCACCGGGACCGACTTCCCGAGCATCGACACCTGGACCCCGGACGAGGTCCGGGCCCACATCGCGTTCATGGGCGAGGTCAACGAGAAGCTGACCGCCGCCGGGGAGTGGGTCGACGCGCAGGGCCTCGGTGGCCCGCAGCAGGCGCGGATCGTGCGTGCCGGCGAGGGCAGGACGCCGGTGGTCACGGAGGGGCCGTTCGCCGAGACGAAGGAGTTCCTCGCCGGCTTCTGGATCGTCGACTGCGACAGCCCGCAGCGGGCGGTGGAGGTGGCCGCGTACATCTCCACCGCGCCCGGCCCCGGTGGCCGGCCGCTGAACATGCCGATCGAGGTGCACCCGGTGATGTCCGCACCCACCGAGGAGTTGTGAGGGCTGACCACCGATCCCCACATCGAGGACCTGCTGCGCGAGTTGGCGCCGCAGGTCCTCGGCGTGCTCGCCCGCCGGTTCGGTGACTTCGCCACCGCCGAGGACGCCGTGCAGGAGGCGCTGCTCGCCGCCGCGACCCAGTGGCCGGCCGACGGGTTGCCCGCCAACCCGCGCGGTTGGCTGATCCAGGTCGGCTACCGCCGGATGATCGAGCTGATCCGCGGCGAGCAGGCCCGGCGCCGCCGGGAGGACCTGGTCGCCCGCCGGGATCCTGACGACCGGCAGTACGCGCCGGCAGCGGACGAGGAGTTGACCGCCGAGCGGGACGACACCCTGGTGCTGCTCTTCCTGTGCTGCCACCCGGCGCTCGCCCCCACATCGGCGGTCGCGCTGACCCTGCGCGCGGTCGGCGGGCTCACCACCGCCGAGATAGCGCGCGCGTTCCTGGTGCCCGAGGCGACCATGGCCCAGCGGATCAGCCGGGCCAAGCAGCGTATCCGCGCGTCCGGGCTGCCGTTTCGGATGCCGGAGGAGGCGGAGCGGGCCGACCGGCTGTCCGCCGTCCGGCAGGTGCTCTACCTGATCTTCACCGAGGGGCACACCAGCACCGCCGGCCCGGCCCTGCGCCGCGTCGACCTCGCGGCCGAGGCGATCCGGCTGACCCGCGCGCTGCACACGCGGCTGCCCGACGACAGCGAGACGGCCGGGCTGCTGGCGTTGCTGCTGCTCACCGAGGCGCGCAGCCCGGCGCGCACCGGCCCCTCCGGAGAGTTGATCTCCCTGGCCGACCAGGACCGCAGCCACTGGGACGCCGCGGCGATCGCCGAGGGCGTCGCACTGATCACCCGGGCGCTGCCGCGCGGCCCGGTCGGCCCGTACCAGGTGCAGGCCGCCATCGCCGCCCTGCACGACGAGGCGCCGAGCACCGACGCGACCGACTGGCCGCAGATCCTGGCGCTGTACGAGGTGTTGGAACGGCTCGCCGGCACCCCGGTGGTGGCGCTCAACCGGGCCGTGGCGACCGCCATGGTGCACGGGCCGACAGCCGGCCTCACGGCCCTCGACGCCCTGGGCGACGATCCCCGGCTGGCGGGGCACCACCGGCTGGCCGCCGCCCGCGCGCACCTGCACGAGATGGCCGGCGACCGGGAGCGGGCGATCGCGGACTATCGCGCCGCCGCCGCGCGCACCAGCAGCCTTCCCGAACAGCGCTACCTCACCATGCGGGCCGCCCGGCTCGCCGCCGGTCCACCGACCACCGAGGACTGAGGAACCCTATGGCGTACGTGCTGCTGGGGATCGCCATCCTCGCGGAGGTTCTGGCGACCAGCCTGATCAAGAGCACCGCCGGATTCAGCCGACTCTGGCCGACGCTGGGATGCCTGACCGGGTACGCGCTGGCGTTCCTCCTGCTGGCCCAGGCCGTGAAGGAGATACCGGTCGGTGTCGCGTACGCCCTCTGGTCGGGTCTGGGCACCGCGGCCATCGTGGCGATCGGCGCGGTGTTCCTGGGCGAGTCGGTCGGGCCGGTCAAGCTCGCCGGCATCGCTCTGATCATCGCGGGGGTGGTCATCGTGAACCTGACCGGGGAGCACTGACCGCGGACGACGCGGTGGCCGGGCCCGGTGCGGGCCCGGCCACCTGGACGTCGGTCAGCTTGCCGTGCAGGTCACCTCCGGCTTGGGGTTGGTGCCGGTCCAGCTGCCGATGAAGCCGAAGCTGGCGCTGGCGCCGGCGGCCAGCCGGCCGTTGTAGTCCACGTTGCGCGCGGTCACCGTGGATCCGCTGCTGGTCACCGTCGCGTTCCAGGCCTGGGTGACGCTCTGACCGCTGGCGAAGGTCCACCGCGCGGTCCAACCGGTGATCGCGCTCGTGCCGGCGGTCACCCGCACCTCGCCCTGGAAGCCGCCCTGCCACTGGTTGGTGATGGTGTAGCTGGCCGAGCAGCCACCGGCGGGCGGTGGAGTGGTCGTCGGCGGAGGCGTCGTCGGCGGAGGCGTGGTCGGCGGGGGCGTCGTGGGCGGGGGCGTGGTCGGCGGAGGCGTCGTGGGCGGGGGCGTGGTCGGCGGCGGGGTACCGCCGAAGACGCTTGCCTCGCGGGCGGTCTGCCGGATGCCGTTGGCGCCGTTGAAGACCCGCTGCCCCCAGGTGGTCAGGTTGGCCGGGTTGAACGCGGTCGCCATGTCGAGGTACTCCACGCCACCCCCGTTGCCGCTCCACGACCAGCCCAGCCAGCCGATCCCGTTGGCCTGGCTGTACGCGAGGATGGTGTCCTCGTCCGGGTCACCATCGGAGTGGTTGAAGCCGAACTCACCGACCACGATGGGCAGCCCGGCCGCCCGGAAACGGCCCAGGTAGTCGGTGATCTCGGCGGCGGTGTCGAAGACGCCGTACATGTGGATGGAGAAGACCGTGTTGCGGGCCGGGTCCGCCGCGAAGACCGCGGCGGCGTTGTCGCGCATGGTGAACGACCAGTCCTGCCCCCAGTTCGGGGCGTCCACCATGATCGTGTGGGTCAGCCCACCGGCCCGCAGTCGCTTGATCGCGTTGGCGTTGTCGGTGGCCCACGAGGAGTAGTTCTGGTTGCCGTACGGCTCGTTGCCGATGTTGACGATGACGTACCGTTCCTGGCCGACCAGCACATCTTTAAGGCTGAGCCAGTAGTCGACGGCGCGGTCCAGCGTGATCGCGCCGCTCTGCTCGCCGTAGCCGGTGGTGTCGTGCACCTCCAGTACGCAGATCAGCCGGTTGGCCTTGCACAGCGAGATGACGTTGGCGACGTCGGCGTTGGTGTTGCGGGTCCACCGGTCGCCACTGGCGAGCACCACCCGCACGGTGTTCGCGCCGAGTGCCTTGACGTTCGCGAACGTGCTGGTCTGCTGCGGATACCAGGTGTGGGCGTGGTTCACCCCACGCATGATGAATTGGGCGCCGTTGGCGTCGTACAGCTTGCCGCCCGCGACGGAGAAGCCGGCCGCGGCGTGCGCCGGCTGGCTGAACGCCAGCACGGCGAGGAGCAACGCGAGCAGGGCCGAGCCGGCGGCGGAGAGTCGAGTCTTCATGGCCTTCCTCAGGGAGGACCCCCGGTGCCCGACAGGGGTGGGACGTGACAGGGGAAGGCGGCTGCAGCCCGACAGCCGCCGCCCGGCTCCCGGCGACGCTCGCATCAGCCTAGGGCGATGGATCAGCCCTAGCAACCGGTTCAGTAGCCTGGTCAGGGACGCGGACAGCCGTAACGGCCCGCGTGGAAGCGGGCCGTCACGGGGCGATCATCCCCACCACAGGATGTGCGCCAGACCGTAGGTCTTAACCGGTTAAGACGACCGTAGGCCGGTCGCTGGCATCCGTCAAGCATCGGCCGTCCGAACCGGACGAGAGGGTTGACGGCCGCTGACCTGGGTATCTCGGGACGAACCGTCGGCGAGAAGGAGATACCCGGATGGTGAGCGTCGGCTACACCCTGATGTGCGAGCAGGCCGGTCCGAAGCAGCTGGTGGACCACGCGGTGCGGGCCGAGGCGGCCGGCTTCGACCAACTGGTGATCTCTGATCACTACTATCCCTGGCTCGACGCCCAGGGCCACTCCCCGTACGCCTGGTCGGTGCTCGGCGCGGTCGCGCACGCCACCTCCCGCGCGGAGCTGATGTCCTTCGTGACCTGCCCGATCCGCCGCTACCACCCGGCCGTGGTCGCGCAGAAGGCCAGCACCATCGGGGCGCTCTCGGACGGGCGGTTCACCCTCGGCCTGGGCGCCGGGGAGAACCTCAACGAGCATGTCGTCGGCGGCTGGCCGCACGTGCAGCAGCGCCACGAGATGTTCGAGGAGGCGCTGCAGATCATCCGGCCGCTGCTCAACGGTGAGACGTTGACCTTCTCCGGCAACCACTTCGACGTGCCCGACGCCTACGTCTGGGACCGCCCCGAGCGGCCGGTGCCGATGGCCATCGCCGCCTCCGGCCGGCAGTCCGCCACGCTGGCGGCCGAGTACGGCAACGGCCTCGTCTCCACCGAGCCCGACCGGCACATCATCGAGATGTACGACGACGCCGGTGGCGTCGGCCAGCCCCGCTACGGGCAGGTGGCCATCTGCTACGGCCCGGACGAGGCCGAGTGCCGCAAGACCGTGCACGACCAGTTCCGCTGGTTCGGAATGGGTTGGAAGGTCAACGCCGACCTGCCCGACCCGGACGCCTTCGCCGCCGCCACCCAGTTCGTGCGCGAGGAGGACGTCGCCGAGGGCATCTCCTGCGGCCCGGACGTGGACGCGCACGTCGAGGCGTTCCGCAAGTTCGTCGACGCCGGCTTCACGCACGTGGCGATCATCCAGGTCGGCGGCGAGAGCCAGCCGATGTTCCTGGACTGGGCACAGGAGCAGCTGCTGCCCCGGCTGCGCCAACTGTGAGGCTGACGCCCGCCGGCCGCTTCGGGCCGGCCGAGCTGCGGCTCGCCATCGCCGCGCCTCGGCCGGCCGCCGGCTTGACAAGCGAGTGGCGGCTCGTCGACGGGCTGCGTACCCACACCCGGCGTGGCCCGGACCCCGGCACCGGCAACCCGCCCGTGGTCCTGGTGCACGGCCTGGCGGTCTCGCACCGCTACCTCACCCCGCTGGCCGTCGCGCTCGCCCAAACCCATCCGGTGTACGTGCCGGACCTGCCCGGCTTCGGCCTGACCGCGCACCCCCACGGCGCGTACGACGTGCGCCGGCACGCCGCACACCTGGCCGCCTGGCTGGCGGCGTACCGGTTGCCGCCGGTCTGCCTGCTCGGGCATTCGTTCGGCGCCGAGGTGGCCGCCGCGCTCGCGGCGACCCACCCGGAGGCGGTACGCGCGCTGGTGCTGGCCGGGCCGACCGCCGACCCGGCCGGCCGGTCCCGCCGGGCCCAGTTCGGCCGGTGGCTGGTGGACACCCTGCACGAGTCGCCGTTGCAGGCGCCGATCCTGCTCCGGGACGTCTGGAACGCGCGACCCTGGCGGGTCCTGGCGACGTTGTCGCACTCGGTCCGCAACACGATCGAGGCGGACCTGGTCCGGATCACGGCGCCGACGCTTGTCGTCACCGGCGCGCGGGATCCCGTCGCGCCGGCCGCCTGGCGGACCCAGGTGGCCCGGCTGGTCCCGGACGCCGATCTGGTGGTCGTTCCCCGGGCCGCACACAACGTGGCCACCACGGCTCCGACGGCGGTCGCCGACGCGATCCGCCACCTGCTCACCCCGCAGCCCGCACTCACGGACAGGTGAAACCCATGCGTTTCGGTAACACAGAGATCCGCCCGCTCGGTGGTGGCCTGGGCTGCCTCCTGATGATCCTCTTCTCGATCCTGGCCTCGGTGGTGCTGACCGTGCTGCTCAACCTCGTGCTCTGAGGCGTCGTCAGCGGCGCAGACCCAGTGCGCTCAGCACTTCCCGGGACGCCACCCGGGCCGGGTCGAGCACCGCGCGGCGGGTCCACCGGGCCGCCGGCGTGATGGTCGCCCGCCAGACCGCTCGCAGGCTGCGCGCCGCCGGCACGACCGTCACCGACCAGACCCAGCGGATGCCCGACAGCAGCGGACGTACGGTGTGCCGCCACAGCCAGCGCAGCCCCAGCCCGACCGGGCGCAGCAGCAGTCGGTAGACCCACCGCAGCAGCCAGCCGGCGGTCTGCCACGCTCCCACCAGCGCGGCCACGACCAGCCGGCCGAACCCCGCGACGAGCCACCAGACTCCCCGCGCCAGGCCGACCACGACCCACCAGAATCCCCGCGCCAGCGCGACGAGCGCGGTGCCCAACGCCCCGGCGAGCACGGCGACGCCGCGCCACAGCAGCCGTCCGGCGGGGGCGAGCGTCGCGCCCAGCCAGCGCAGCGGCCGCACGATGAGGTGCTCGGCGAGCCAGACCAGCACGCGTCCCAGGGCCACCAGAGGCGGGCGCAGCCCATGGTGGGCCAGCCACACCAGCGGCGACCAGAGCACCGTGCGGACCGTCCAAGCGAGGGCGTACCCCAGCCACACCAGTGGCAACCACACGAGGGTGCGGGCCACCCACGCGACACCCCGCCCCAACCACACCAGTGGCAACCACACGAGAGTGCGGGCCACCCACGCGACACCCCGGGCCAGCCACACTAGGGGCACCCAGACGAGATTGCGGGCCGCCCAGCGCAGGGGACGCCACAGTAGACGGTCGGCGCACCACAGCAGCGGACGCCAGAGCAGCCGGTCCAGGGCCCAGACAAACGGGGCCACCAGCCAGTCGCGCAGGAACCGTCCCACCGGGGTGAGCAGGTACCGGCGCAGCAGCCGGCCGGCAGCCGCGATCAGCTCCCAGAGCAGGCGTACCGGCAGCACGAAGACCAGCGCGACACCGCGCGCGACGGCCGCGACCAGCGGGAGCGCGACGGCGGCCGGCTCCGCCGTGCGGACAGCCGACGGGGCTCGGGCCGCGAGCATCACCGGGGGCGCGGCCGGGTTGTCGGCGGGCGGCGCGGGGAGCGGTGGTTGGTCGGTCACGGTGGGCACGGTAGCCCGGCGACGCCATCGGCCAGGGCCCCGCGCGGTCACGGGTCGATGGTGGCCAGCAGTGGATAGTGGTCGGAGGCCGTGTCCGCTGTTGCACCACGGATCACCTGGCAGCCATGCACCCGCTCGGCCACCGCGCGGCTGCCGAAGAGGTAGTCCAGCCGCATGCCGGCGAACTCGGCCCCGCCGAAGCGGGTGGGCACGGTGAGACCGTCGGCCTCCGGCGCTCGGACGTTGGACGACGGCCACAGGTCGACGAGGTTGGCGGCGAGCAGGCGGGCGATCGCGCGGGTGTCCACGGCGCCACCGCCCCGGCGCACATGCCGTCGCCGGTAGATGGCGCTCAGGCCGGTCAGGCGAGCGGTGTGGTCGACCGTCGGGTCGAGCGAGTTGAGGTCGCCGGCGAGCAGCGTCAGCGGCCCCGGGGCGCGGCGCAGCGCCGCCACCAGCCAGTCGACCTCCATCCGTCGGCGTCCGCCGGAGTACGGGTAGAGGTGGGTGCCGAGCACGGTGAGCGGGCCGGCCGAGGTGGACACCACGACGCGGGCGGCGGCGTGGTGGAACGGCCGGCGCAGCGCCCCCGCGGCGAGAACCCGGTACGGCGGCCGGACCAGCACCGCCACCGGCTGCCCGAAGCAGGACCGGGCCAGGTGGGGCGTCATCCCCACCCGGCCCGCCACCGTGGCCATCAACCCGTCCCGGTCGAAGCCGCGCAGCTCCTGCAGGGCCAACACGTCCGGCCTCTGCTGGTCGATGACCTGAACCACCTGATCCAGCCGGTCGGAGCCACCGCGGTCCCGGCCGCCGGTGCGGATGTTCCAGGTCATCACCCGCACGGCAGCGCTCAGTCGGCTCGGCCGGCGCGCGCCAGCTCGTCGTCGAGGGTGTCCACGTCGTCGGACTCGATGGCCGGCTGGTTGCCCTCCGTCAGGTCGGCGTTCGGGCGGATCACGAGGTAGAGCAGCGCGATCCAGAGCGCGGAGAGCAGGATCGCGCCCATGAAGTCGGTCGGGTGGTGCATCCCCCGGTACATCCGCGAGGTCGCCACCCCGGCCGGCATGATCACGGCCAACGCCACGAAGACCCACCGCCACCAGCGGTCGGTACGCGGGAACACGATGAGGGTGATCGCCAGCCAGACGCAGATCGTCGCCGCGATGTGCCCGGACGGGAAGGAGGAGGTGGGCATCTGCCCGTCCAGGTTCTCCACCGGGGGCCGTGGCCGGTCGACCGCACGCGCCGAGGCGAGGAAGAGGGTCAGCTCACCGACCATCGCCAGCGCCACGAACAGCACGGGCCGCCACCGCCGCCACACCGCGAGCACCAGCGGGCAGAACACCAGCGAGATGAGCAGGATCGCGTGGGTGTCACCGAACTTGCTCCACCACCAGCTCACCTCGGTCAGCATGTCGGTGTGCCGGGCGGCGAACCAGCGGGGAACCTCGGTGTCGAGGGTGTCGAAGAAGGTGCCCTTGGCGTGATAGCTGACGTACGTGCCGAAGCCGTACAGCGCGCCGAACACCAGCACCCAGCCGACCAGCAGCTCGGCCACCGCCGAGCGGGGGTGCGCCAGCACGTGCTCCTCGGCCGGGGCGGGGGCGATCTCGTGCCCGGCCTCCGGCTCCAGCCCCTCGCTCAGCGGCGGCACCGGCCGGCCGCGCTCGCGCCGCCACAGCCGGAAGGCGTACGCGGTCACGCCCAGCCACGTGGCGCCGAGCAGCCAGCCGGCCAGCACGTCGGAGACGAAGTGCACGCCCAGCGCGATCCGGGTCAGCCCGATCAGCGCCACCAGCACACCGACGCCGACGATCGCGGGCTTGCGCCAGCGCGGTGCCATCGCCGGCAGGAACACCAGCAGCAGCGCCCCGTACGCGACGAACGAGCCCAGCGCGTGCCCGCTCGGGAAGCTGTTGCCGGGTGCGCTGGCGACCGGGATGTCCACCACCGGGCGGAGCCGGCCGACGAGGGTCTTGAGCGACGGGTCGAGGATCAGCCCACCGACCCCGGTGATGATCAGGTAGACGGCCAGCCGGGGCTGCCGTCGGATCAGCAGCCCGACCACCGCGATGGTGACCAGCCAGATGAGGATCGGCCGGCCGCCCAGGTCGGTCACCGCCTGAAGCACGGTGACCAGCGGGTGGTGCGGGGCGACGAGCGAGTTGAACCACTCGGCGACCGCGTGGTCGGCGTCCTGCAACGGGCTCCACCGCACCCGCACGAGCAACAACAACAGCCCGAAAGCCACGCCGGCACCGGTGACGGCCACCAGGCCGGCGATGCTCCGTTCGGCGAAGTGACCGATCGGACGTCGAGCCACCTCTTTGACCGCGGTCACCCCGCACCTCCCTTGTTGTACCTGGCGAGGCGCTGTACCCGATCCGGGTCAGGCGTACACCCGGGCGCCGCTCAGAGCGCCGTCATGTCCCCGGTGTCGAGCAGCTCGGCGCGGTCGGTCTCGGGCTCCCACAGGTCGGGCTGCGCCGGCTCCTCCACGCCGATGCGCAGCGCCTCCAGCTGGGCTGCGAAGGCCAGCCCACCGAAGAGCGCCATGCCGGTCAGGTTGGCCCAGAGCAGCAGCGCCATCATGCCGGTCAGCGCGCCGTAGGTCTGGCCGAAGCCGTCGCTGAACCGCACGTACGCGGCGAGCAGCAGGCTGGCCAGCCACCACAGGGCCGTGGCGATGCCCGCGCCGAAGAAGAGCCAGGACAGGCCCGGTTGGTTGCGGCGTGGCGCGTGCCGGAACAGCACTGCCACGGCGACCACGGTCAGCCCGAGGCTCAGCGGGAAGCGGACCACGTCCCAGATGCCGTTGGCGACCTCGCCCCACTCGTAGTGCTTGCGGACCGAGTCGCCCATCGCCCCGCCGCCGACGAGGATCAGGAAGCCGGCCAGCGCGGGCAGGCCGGCGGTGACGGCCAGGATGGCCGCCCGCAGGTATTTCGGCAGGGCCGGGCGATCCCGTTCGACCCCGTAGATGCGGTTGGCGCCCCGCTCGATCTGGGCCATCGTGGTGGTCAGCGCGACCAGCCCGGTGAGCAGACCGAGGGTGAGCGCCAGCTCACCGGCGTCCTCGACGCGTTCGCCCTCGCCGAGCAGCTCGCCGACCACCTGCGCGCTCTGGCCCGGGGTGAGCGCCAGCACGGTGTCGGCGACCACCTGGCCGCCCTCCTCGACACCCAGCTTGCTGATCAGACCGGTGAGGGCGATCAGGAACGGCACCACGGCGAGGCAGAGCTGCAACGCGAAGGCGCGGGAGTGGCTGAACCCGTCGCCGTAGCGGAACCGGATGAACGCGTCGCGCAGCAGGTGCCAGCCGCCCTTGCGGCGCAGTGTGTGCCAGGCGTCGTCGGCCGACAGCTCCTCGTTGGCCATCAGCCGGGTCTCCGGCACGATCCGGGTGCTACTCACGGCGCGCTTCCTCGATCAGCTGCTCGCCCCGCTCCCCGGCGGCCTGCGCGTCGACGGACAGGTCGGGGGCGTCCTCGGGCTGCGGGACGCAGAGCCAGAGCGCCCCGGGCCGGATCTCGGCGTGCAGCCGCCGACCGGGGGCGATGAGGTCGCCGTCGAGCTCCCGCGGCTGCGCCCGGTCGCTGCTGACCACCACCGTCCGGCCGCGGAAGACCTCCATCTGCGGCACCTGGCCGCTGCGGCGGATCACCGCCCAGCCGAGGGCCAGCCAGTGCCGCAGGTTGCGCGGGGTGAGCACGGCGACGTCGAGCCAACCGTCGTCCGGCTCGGCCTCGGTGAGCAGGCGGACCCCGCCCTGGAGCCGGCCGACGTTGGCGATCAGCACCGAGCGGGCCCGGCGGCGCACCGGCGGGCGGTCGTCGATGCGGATCTGCACCCGCATCGGCCGGTCCCGCAGGTGCCGGGCAGCGCCCATGACGTACGCCGGCCAGCCGATGCGGGCCTTGGTGGTCTCGTTGGTGGCGGCGAGCATCTGGGCGTCGAAGCCCATGCCGGCCATGACGGTGAAGTACTGGTCCTCCACCGCGCCGACGTCGAGCAGCCGCCGGCCGCGTTCGACGGCGACCTGGAGCCCCGCCGCGAGGTCGGTGGAGAGGCCGAGGTTGGCGGCGAGCAGGTTGCCGGTGCCCTGCGGCAGCACGGCGAGGGCAACGTCGGTGCCGACGAGCCCGCTGACGCAGGACATCACTGTGCCGTCGCCGCCGCAGGCGAAGACCAGGTCGACGCCGGCCTTGACGGCCTGCTCGGTCTGGCCGCGGCCGGGATCGTCGACGGTGGTCTCGAACCACTGCGGCTCGGGCCAGCCGGCGGCGCTCAGGGCGTCGTTCACGGTACGGCGCAGCTCGTCGAGATCGTCAACCTTGGCCGGGTTCACCACCACGGCGGAGCGCAGCCCGCCGTCGCCACCCGAGGGGCGCCTGTCCTGTCCAGCATCCACGGCGCAAGTGTGCAGCACCGGGCCGCCTTCAGCGACCCGATGACCGGCCGGCGTCGGAAGTGCCACAGACAGGTTTCAACGCGTACGCGTGCGTCACGCCGCCGTCCGCAGCGCGGTCTCCACCTGTCGGCGCAGATCGTCGAGGTCGACGCCCGCTTCGGTGAGCACCAGCGCGCCCAGCCCCTGGCCCTCGCGCAGCACCCCGAGCAGGATGTGCTCGGTGCCGATGTGCTTGTGGCGCAGCCGCAGCGCCTCGCGCAGCGACAGCTCCAGCGCCTTCTTCGACCGGGGCGAGAACGGCCCGCCGAGGTAGCGTCGACGCCGCCAGCGGCGGCGCGGCGCCGGGACGGCCTCGCGCAGCGCGTCGGGGCCGAAGGACTGCTCGATGCGGGCCACGATGGCGGCCAGGTCGATGCCGATCTCGCGCAGCGCCGCCGCGTCCGCGTCGCCGAGGCCAGCGCCTCCGCCGCTGGTGTGCCGCCGGACCCGCTCGCGCAGGTCGTCGGCGCGCACCCCGGCGTCGGTGAGCACCCGGCTGGCCAGGCCGGCCTCGTCGGCGAGCAGGGCGAGCAGCAGGTGCTCGGTGCCGACCGGCCGCTGACCCTCGGCCCGCGCCTCCTCCAGCGCCTGCCGCACCACGCCGCGCGCCCGCTCGGTGAACCGTTCGAACATCACGCCTCCCAGGATGAGTTGACCGCCGGTCGCCCAGCGTGTTTCTTGTGCACCGCCTGCCGGCTGACCTCGAGCGCGTCGGCGATCTCCTGCCAGGACCAGCCCTGTCGACGGGCGTTGTCCACCTGGACCACCTCGAGTCGCTCGAGCAGCCGGCGCAGCGCGCGGACGGCGCGCAGCCCGACCCGGGGGTCGGTGCTGCCGGCTGCCGCCGCGAGTTCCGTCGCCTGACTCATGCCGTCAACATACGTTGACACCACCACCGCTGTCAACCTTTGTTGACGTCCGGTCGCGTCGCCCCCCCGATGCGCGGACCACCGCAGGCCCGTCGGCGCGGCCCGAACCGGCCCGCCGCCGCGTCCACCCGACTACCCTCAGTCAGGAGACAGCGCGGTCGTGCCGGGCGCGACGCCCGGGAGGTGATATCGGATGGCGGTATCCGCCGACGCGGAGGTGCTGGTCGGCCTCGGCTCGGACGGTGACCTTCCGGTCGTGGAGCAGGCCGCGCAGGAGGCCGCCGGGCACGGCCGACCGCTGCACGTCGTGCACACCTTCGACTGGCACGCGGCCTTCGAGGCGGCGACCGTCGCCGCGCCGCGGAACGAGGCCGAGAACCTGATCACCCGGGCCGCCCAGCTCGCCCACCAGGTCGAACCCGGTCTGACCGTACGCGCCGAGATCGTCGAGAGCGGCCTGCTTCCCACCCTCATCCGCCGGTCCGAGACGGCCTTCCTGCTGGCGGTCGGCGACAGCGGAATGGCCGGCAGCGGCCAGTGCGTCCCGGCCGAGACGTCCGCCGTGCAGTTGGCCGCGCGAGCCAACTGCCCGCTGCTGGTGGTCCGCCGCGAACCGCCGCCGCAGGGCCCGGTCCTGGTCGGGGTGGACGGCTCGCCCAGCTCACACCTCGCCCTGCGGTGGGCCGTGGACTGCGCACGCAGGCGCGACGCCCGCCTCGTGGCGCTGCGGGTGGCGGAGAGCAACGAGGACACCCACGCGGTCGCCGAGCAGCTCAGCGAGGCCCTGGCCCGCCACACCGACCGCCACAGCGGGGTGCCCACCGAGTGCCGGGTCGCCCGCGGCGACCCCGGGCAGGTGCTCGTCGACACGTCCCGGTCGGCCCAGCTGGCGGTGGTCGCCGCCCGGGGCGACGAACCGGGACGAGCCATGCTCGGCGCGGTCGCCCAGTCCCTGCTCTACCACTCCCCCGCCCCGGTGGTCGTCGTACGCGGCCTGGCCGAGATGCCGCTCACCGAGCCCGACGCCCGCCCGACCCGGGACCAACGGCCCTGACCGGCCGCGTCGGCGGCGGCGAGGCTGGACGCCGGACACCCGCCCCTACCCGCGAGAGGCAGCATCATGGACATCGCTCTCGACGTGCAGCGCGCACTCACCGACGAGGAGCTGCGCCGGCTGGACGCCTACTGGCGTGCCGCGAACTACCTCACCGTCGGGCAGATCTACCTGCTGGGCAACCCCCTGCTGCGCGAGCCGCTGACCCCCGACGACATCAAGCCACGGCTGCTCGGACACTGGGGCACCAGCCCCGGACTCAACCTGATCTACGCGCACCTCAACCGGGTGATCGTCGCCCGCGACCTGAACGCGATGCTGGTCACCGGCCCCGGGCACGGCGGCCCGGCCATCGTGGCCAACACGTGGCTGGAGGGCACCTGGTCGGAGCGTTACCACGACGTGGCGCGCGACGAGGCCGGGATGGCCCGGCTGTTCCGGCAGTTCTCCTTCCCCGGCGGCATTCCCAGCCACGTCGCGGCGGACGTGCCGGGCTCGATCCACGAGGGCGGCGAGCTCGGGTACGCCCTGAGCCACGCCTACGGCGCCGCGTTCGACCACCCGGACCTCGTGGTGGCCTGCGTGGTCGGCGACGGTGAGGCGGAGACCGGGCCGCTGGCCGGCAGCTGGCTCTCCAGCGTCTTTTTGAATCCGGCCCGCGACGGCGCGGTGCTGCCCATCCTGCACCTCAACGGCTACAAGATCGCCAACCCGGCCGTGCTGTCCCGGATACCCGAGTCCGATCTGCTCGACATCATGCGGGGTTCGGGCTACCAGCCGTACGTGGTGTCCGGCGACGACCCGGCCGTGGTGCACCGCACGCTCGCCGCGACGATGGACCGGGCGCTGGACGAGATCGCCGAGATCCAGCGGCGGGCCCGTTCCGGCGGTGTCGTCGAACGCCCCCGCTGGCCGATGATCGTGCTGCGGACGCCGAAGGGCTGGACGGGCCCGCGCGAGGTCGACGGCACCCAGGTGGAGGGCACGTACCGCGCACACCAGGTGCCACTGTCGGGCGTCCGCGACAACCCCGCCCACCTGGCCGAACTGGAGCACTGGCTGCGCAGCTACCGGCCGGAGGAGCTGTTCGACGCCACCGGCGCTCCGGTCGACGAGCTGCGCACGCTGCCGCCACGCGGTGACCGACGGATGAGCGCCAACCCGGTCACCAACGGCGGAGTGGTCCTGCGCGACCTGACCCTGCCCAACTTCCGCGACTACGGCCTGGACGTCCGGGAGCCGGGCCAGCCGATGGCCGGCGCGACCGGGGTGCTCGGCCCGTGGATCCGCGACGTGATCACCGCCAACCCGCAGACGTTCCGACTGTTCGGCCCGGACGAGGTCGCGTCCAACCGGTTGGGCGCCGCCTTCGAGGTGACCGACCGGGCCTGGATCGCCGGCACGGTCCCCGGCGACGACCACCTCTCCCCCGACGGCCGGGTCATGGAGGTGCTCTCCGAGCACCTGTGCCAGGGTTGGCTGGAGGGTTACCTGCTGACCGGCCGGCACGGCGTTTTCACCAGCTACGAGGCGTTCATCCACATCGTCGACTCGATGGTCAACCAGCACGCCAAGTGGCTGAAGGTGACCCGGGCGATCCCCTGGCGGCAGCCCCTCGCCTCGCTCAACTACCTGCTGTCCAGTCACGTTTGGCGGCAGGACCACAACGGTTTCTCGCACCAGGACCCCGGCTTCATCGACCACGTGGTCAACAAGAAGGCCGAGGTGGTGCGGGTCTACCTGCCGCCGGACGCCAACACGCTGCTCGCCACGATGGACCACTGCCTGCGCAGCCGGCACTACATCAACGTGGTGGTGGCCGGCAAGCAGGCCGCGCCGAACTGGTTGACGATGACGGAGGCGATCCAGCACACCCGGCGTGGCCTGGGCATCTGGGAGTGGGCCAGCAACGACGGCGGCAGCGAGCCGGACGTCATCCTGGCCTGCTGCGGTGACGTGCCCACCCTGGAGACGCTGGCCGCCACCGAGCTGCTGCGCGAGCACCTGCCGGAGCTGAAGGTGCGGCTGGTCAACGTGGTCGACCTGATGCGCCTGCAGCCGGACACCGAACACCCGCACGGCCTGCCCGACAAGGAGTTCGACACCATCTTCACCGCGGACCGGCCCGTCATCTTCGCCTACCACGGCTACCCGTGGCTGATCCACCGGCTGACCTACCGCCGCTCCAACCATGGCAACCTGCACGTGCGCGGCTACAAGGAGGAGGGCACCACCACCACCCCGTTCGACATGGTGATGCTCAACGACCTGGACCGCTTCCACCTGGTCATCGACGTCATCGACCGGGTGCCCGGCCTCGGCGCCCGCGCCGCGCACCTGCGCCAGGACATGGTCGACGCCCGGCAGGCCGCCCGCGACTACACCCGCGAACACGGCGAGGACGACCCCCGGGTCGCCGAGTGGCGCTGGGTCCGCGAGACCGACCCGACCAACCCCTGAGGAGGACGACGTGCGGGACGCGGAGATCCTGGTCGGCTACGACGGCTCCACCGACGCGTCGGTGGCCCTGGACTGGGCGCTGGCCGAGGCCGAGCGCAGCGGCCAGCCGGTGCGGCTGGCGTACGTCTTCGAGTGGCTGACGGTGGCCAGTTGGGTCGGTCCGGGCGTGGCGCCCGGCGTCTGGCCGGACGACACCGCCCGGAGACAGGCGGACGACCTGGTTCGCAAGGCCGCGGCGGACGCCGCCGCCGCGCACCCCGGCCTGACGGTCACCGGCGAGGTGTACGACGGGCCGCCGGCCCTGGTGTTGCAGGAGCGCTCCGCCGACGCGGGGCTGCTGGTACTCGGCAGCCGCGGCCACGGAGGGTTCGGCGGGCTGCTGGCCGGGTCGACGGCGGTGGCGGTCGCCGCGCACGCGCACTGCCCGGTCGTGGTGGTCCGTGACGGGACCGCCAGCGGACCGGAAGCCCCGGTGGCGGTCGGTGTGGACGGTTCGGAGCCGTCGCTGGTGGCGCTCGGGTTCGCGGTCGAGCGGGCCGCCCAACGCCGGGTGCCGCTGCGCGTGCTGCACGCCTGGACCCCCGGCCCCGAGGCGGCGGCCGGGACGCCCGACGAGCAGGCCGCCGTCGAGGAGGCGCTGGAGCCGTGGCGGCGGACGTTCCCCGAGCTGGACATCACGCTCGACCTCGTCGCGGGCAGCCCGGCGGGGACGCTCATCGAGTCGAGCCGGTCCGCGCAGTTGGTGGTGGTCGGCAGTCGGGGCCGGGGTGGGCTGGCCGGGATGCTGCTCGGCTCGGTCAGCCAGCAGCTGATCCAGCACGCCGGCTGCCCGGTCGCGGTCGTCCGGGAACGCTGAGGCCGCGCCCGCTCGACTGCCCGCGTCGGCGGGTGGCGCGACAGCAGCGCGTCCCGGTGGCTCGGCGCATTCGCCGGCACCCGAGCCGGCCGCCGGTCGAGGCACCAGGTGGGCGCAACGACCCGCCGATTCGGGACCTGCGGCCCCTGCCCGGCGTCCGGGATTGCCCCACGATGGAGCGGCAACACACCGCGCGACAGCGCCAGGTGAGGCACGATGGCTAAGACGGAAAGGTCGTGACGATGAGTCAGGACAGTCAGCTGACGACCGCGCTGACGGAGGCCGCCACCACCGCCGGCCAGGCCCCCTCGGTGCACAACACGCAGCCGTGGCGGTGGCGGGTGCTCCCCGACGCGCTGGAGCTGCGTACGGTCACCGACCGGCAGCTCGCGGCCAGCGACCCGGAGGGGCGGCTGCTCACGATCAGCTGCGGCGCGGCCCTGCACCACGCCCGGCTGGCGCTCGCCGCCGAAGGCTGGCGCGCGGTGGTGCAGCGCCTGCCCGACCCGGGCGACACCGACCTGCTGGCCCGGCTGACCGACCTGAGCCGGACCGCGGGCGACCCGGACGCCATGCGGATGGTGCAGTGCATGTCGGTGCGGCACACCGACCGGCGGCCGGTCAGCGACGAGCCGGTGCCGACCGCCGCGATCGGGGAGATCGCCCAGGCGGTCACCGCAGAGGGCGGCCGCCTACAGATCCTGGACCGCGACCAGGTGCTGGAACTGGCCGCCACGGCCGGGCACGCCGACACGGTCGAGGCCGAGGACCCGGAGCTGCGCGCCGAGCTGGCGTACTGGACGAGCCGCGCCGACAGCGGCACCGGTCTGCCCCCCGAGGTGCTCCCCGAGCAGCCGCCACAGACCACCGTGCCCGGCCGTGACTTCGGCCGCCCCGGCAGCCTGCCGGTCGGCCCCGGCCACGACCGGGCGGCGGTGTACGCGCTGCTGCACGGCGACGAGGACGAGCGGGACAGCTGGCTGCGCGCGGGTGAAGCGCTCTCCGCCGCCTGGCTGACCGCCACCCGGCTCGGCGTGTCGGTGGTGCCGCTGAGCGCGGTGGTCGAGGTCCCGGGCACCCGACAGACCCTGCGTCAGGTGCTCGCCGGCATCGGCTTCCCGTACCTCGTGCTGCGTCTGGGCATCGCGGACCCGGCACACGCGGGCCCGCCGCACACCCCGCGGCTGGCCAGCGAGCAGGTGGTGGACACCTCCGCGGTGCGCGGCGAGCGGGCCTGACGGGCGATCGACGGTGTACGCCGACGCTACGATCGCGCGGTGACCAGCAGCGTTCCGCAGCCCCGCCCGGAATCCCCGGTGACGCCGTCGCTCGGGCTGAGCCCGCTGTCCCGGGTCCGCCTCGACGAGCTGTTGCAGGAGATGCTGGACCGGGTCGGCGAGGTGATGACCAGCCGGGAGCGGCTGCGGGCGCTGCTCGACGCGGTCGTCGGCATCGGCACCAACCTGGATCTGCGCACCACCCTGCGACGCATCGTGCAGGCGGCCTGCGAGCTGGTCGGCGCCCGGTACGGCGCGCTGGGCGTGGTCGGCCCGGACCGGCTGCTGCACGACTTCATCGTGCACGGCATCACGCCCGAGCAGCACGCGCAGATCGGCGACCTGCCGCACGGGCGGGGCGTGCTCGGCCTGCTCATCGACGATTCCCGCCCGCTGCGCATGCCGGACATCACCCAGCACCCACGCTCCTACGGCTTCCCCGCCAACCACCCGCCCATGCACAGCTTCCTGGGCGTGCCAGTGCTCATCCGGGAGCAGGTGTTCGGCAACCTCTACCTGGCCGAGAAGCAGGGCGGCGCGCAGTTCACCGAGGACGACGAGGAGATCGTCGTCGCGCTCGCGGCCGCCGCCGGCGTGGCCATCGAGAATGCCCGCCTGTACGCCCTGGCCCACCGGCGGGAACGCTGGCTCGCCGCGACCGCCGAGATCACCACGGTGCTGCTCGGCGAGGTGCGCCGCACCGACGCGTTGACGCTGGTCGCCCGCCGGGCCCGGGAGGTCGCCGAGGCGGAGCTGGCGCTGGTGCTGCTCCACGACAGCGAGACCGCCCAGTTCACCGTGGAGGTCGTCGACGGCGTCGACGAGCGGGCCCGGGCGCTGGTCGGCGCGGTCCTGCCGGCCGCCGACACCAGCTTCGGGGCGGCCGTGGCCGAGGGTCGGCACGACCAGGTGGACGACCTGGCACACGCCGCGCCGTGGCCGGCGCTGCTGCACACCGGGCCCGCGATCGTCTCACCGCTGGCCACCGCCGACACGCTGCACGGCGTGCTGATCGTGGCGCACCGGCCGGAGCGCGGCGGCGGTGCCAGTGCCGAGGACGTGGCGCTGCTGGGCAGCTTCGCCGGTCAGGCGGCGCTGGCCATGGAACGGGCCCGCGGCCAGGAGGAACGGGAGCTGCTGGTGGTCCTGGAGGACCGCGAACGGATCGCCCGCGACCTGCACGACGTGGTGATCCAGCGGCTCTTCGCCACCGGCCTGCAGTTGCAGAGCGCCGCGCCGATGATGGCCCGCCCCGAGGTGGCGAAGCGGATCAACGCGGCCGTCGACGACCTCGACGCCACCATCCGCGACATCCGGCGCACCATCTTCGAGCTGCGGACGCCGATGACCGCCGCGCTGCGCACCGAGATCCGCGAGGCCATCGAGTTGGCCGCCGAGTCGCTGGGCTTCAAGCCGCACCTGGAGGTGACCGGCCCGGTGGACAGCGCCGTGCCGGACGCCCTCCGCCCGGATCTCACCGCCGTGCTGCGCGAGGCGCTGTCCAACACGGTCCGCCACGCGCAGGCCACCCGCGTCGACGTGGCCGTACGCGTCGACGGCGGGCAGGTCAGCGTGACGGTCACCGACAACGGGGTGGGCTGCGACCCGGCCGCCGCCCGAGGTGGCCTCATCAACCTGCGGGAACGCGCCGACCGCCTCGGCGGCACCTTCACGATCCGCCCGGTCGAGGCGCACGGCACCGAGCTGTGCTGGTCGGTGCCCCTGCGCGACTGACCGGCGCGGGTCGGCTCAGGGCGTTTTGCCCAACAGACGGGTGGCCAGGACGGCGGCCTGGGTGCGGCGCTCCAGGCCCAGCTTGGCCAGCACGCTGGAGACGTAGTTCTTCACCGTCTTCTCGGCGAGGAACATCTTTCCCGCGATCTCCCGGTTGGTCAGCCCCTCGGCCACGTACTCCAGGATCCGCCGCTCCTGCTCGGTGAGCGACTTCAACTCGCGCGGCTGCTCGACGCCGTTGCGGATGCGTTCCAGCACCCGGGTGGTGATCGCCGGGTCGAGCAGGGACTGCCCGGCTGCCACCCGACGCACCGCGTCGACCAGGTCGGTGCCGCGGATCTGCTTGAGCACGTACCCGGCGGCCCCCGCCATGATCGCGGCGAACAGCGCCTCGTCGTCCTCGTACGAGGTGAGGATCAGGCCCTTGATGGACGAGTCGACGGCCCGGATGTCGCGGCACACGTCGATGCCGTTGCCGTCGGGCAGCCGGGCGTCGAGGATCGCGACGTCGGGCCGCAGCGCCGGGATGCGGCGGGACGCCTCCTGCGCGGAGCCGGACTCGCCGACCACCTCGATGTCACCGCTGCTCTGCAGCAGGTCGGCCAGGCCACGGCGGACGACCTCGTGGTCGTCGAGGAGGAAGACGCGGATCATCCCTCGTTTCTACCCGCGCCGCTCGGCAGGCGCACGGGCCGAAGGTCCCGACCGGAGGGACCGACTGTCGGTGGGGCGGTCGGGCCCGGTGGATCGGGACGTCCGGCCCTGCTCGGCGCCCATCCGGCGGGCGGACCGTGGGGGTGCGCCGGCCGCCGCGACTCGACGACCGGCCCACCGGAAGGGAGCACCGCCATGCACATCGGCTACACCACAGCCCAACTGCGAGCCGCCGCCGCGGACGCGGTCCGCGCGCCGTCGCTGCACAACACGCAGCCGTGGCGGTTACGGCTACGCGACGGTGGGATCGAGGTGCTGGCCGACCCGGCCCGGCGGCTGCCGGCGACCGACCCGAGCGGTTGGGGCGTACGGATCGCCTGCGGTGCAGCCCTGTTCAACCTGCGGGTCGCGCTGGCCGTGGCCGGCGTCCCGGCCCGGGTACGGCTGCGCCCCGACCCGGCCGAGCCGGACCTGCTGGCCCGGCTGGTGCCGGACATCCCGCGCCGGCCCACCCCCGCCGAGCAGAGCCTGCACGCGGCCATCCCCCGCCGGTTCAGCAACCGGCTGCCGTTCTGGCCGGACCCGGTGCCGTCCGACGCGCGGTGGCGCCTCGGTGAGGCGGCCCGCGCCGAGGGGTGCTGGCTGGAGTTGCTGATCGGGGTGAGCGCGGTGACGGCATTCGGGGAGATCGCCCGCAGCGCGCACCGGGTGCTGGAGCGCGACCCGGCCTACCGGGCGGAACGCGAGCGGTGGCTGCGCCGGGAGCCCGCGCCGGACGGCGTACCCGCCTCGGCCGGCGGCCCGCAGCACGAGCCGCAGGACGTGCTGCCGACGCGCGGCTTCGGCGGGCGCGACCGGGCGCCGGGACGGGACTTCGAACCCGAGCCGCTGGTGGGGGTGCTCGGCTCGGTCGGCAACACCGCCATCGACCAGGTGGTCGCCGGTCAGGCCCTGCAACGGGTGCTGCTCACCGCCACCGACTCGGGGTTGAGCGTGTCGATGCTGTCCCAGCCGATCGAGGTGCCGACCGCGCGGGAACAGCTGCGGGTGTCGCTGGGGCGGTTCGGCGCGCCGCAGATGGTGCTGCGCATCGGGTACGGCCAGCCGGGCCGCCCCACCCCTCGCCGGGCGGTTGAGGACGCCTTGGAATTGCCGGTGATCTGTCCGTGAGCAGATCCCGGTCCGACCAGGCCCGCGCCGATCAACGTCGAATCTGGCCGACCGGGTGGACCTCTCGTTCCGAGAAGCCCACCCGGTCGCTGTCAATTATTCACGACGTTGCTGAGTACCACTTATTGATCAACCACGTCAACCGCTTCAGCCTGAATGTTCGGGCGGTCGGCGGAAGCTGGCCTCCTCTATCAGCCAGACCTTCGTCACAACATCGAAGTCCCTTGAGCTCACTACCAGAGTCGGCCGCTCCGCAGTCTCCAAGGCAGCATCAACTGCAGATACCACAGCAACGGCGTCAGGCCGCTCACCGAACGGCCAGATCAGCGGCAGTCGCGAGTCCGCCGCTACTTGCAGCAACTGCCGTTCTGCCGAACGCTCGGTGAGCGCGGAGAACAAGAACAACCTCTCACTGAGGTCCTCGCTACTGGGCAGTTCCGCGAAGAGCTGGAACTTCCAAAGCCCCTTCCCGGCCGACAGCAGAGCCAATCCTTCGATAGGGCCATCTCGCCAGTCCACGACAACCACTGCCTGGAGCTTCAGCGCACCGCTACGCGCAGATTCCAGAAGATCGTCGACCTCACTCATCGACGCCTACCGAAGACTGTGTTGAACGCTCTCGCAACACCTGAGTCGACAGGCTTGGGAAGCTCAAGCGTATGGTGCATCGCATCATTTCTCGTCGGCGTGTATCTGAGGCTGAAGCCTGCAGCTTCTACCTCCTGTCGAGTTGCCGTGCTCGCGCCTTCCGCAGTACGAGTTGTCACCGAAACTCCGTGACCGAACCGTTCGCTCGCCTCTGCGGCAGCAGCCGATCGCTCAAGGCGTCCCGTGCTTTCCCAACTGGTTCCAAGTCGAGTAAAGCTCTGATCCGCACTACATGTGCACGGAGTACCGAATTCCTGCCCAGGCCCACAATTGTGAACCAGGACGGGCGTGGAACCGGCCACCACATAGTACGTGTGGATGTCGGCGACCGTGAGGTCGTACATCGCTTCCAGGCCGGCGTACGACCGGACGGCCTGGACCGTGATCGCCGTGCCGTCGAGCGCCCGCAGCGCCTCACCGACCTGGACGTCGGCCGCGTCGATCCAGTCCTGACGATCCTCACTCCAGAACGGGTGGTGCTGGGTGGTCTTGATGACCGTCGCCTCGGCGCCGTCGGCCTTGACCGTGAGGTCCGTCAGGTCCGCATCCTCGTTGCGGTGCGTCCTGGTGACCTCGCGAGCCTCGGTCTTTCCGGTCTCCGGGTCGGTGGCGAGGACCAGGTCACCCTCGCGCAACTCCTCGATGGCCTTGTAACCGCCGCCGGCCAGCACCACCTTCGTCCCCGGCGCGAAACTGTGCCGTTTTACCAGACAACTCTCGGCTGCCTCGAGGACGTCGTCAGCCCACTTCGTCTCCTGGCTCCACTTCAACAGCGCCTTACCGGCCCTGGTGATCGTCTTGGCCATGGGCTTGGCCTTGCGGAGGAACTGGAGGGCCTTACCCACGGGCAGCATGCCGGCGAGCGTGAAGGCACAGGCCATCAGATCGCCGTGGATGCAGTCCAGGATGTCGTTGATGCCGAAGAAGTCGAGCAGGAGCTTCCCGCCGGCCTGGATGATGATCGAGACGGCGTTCTGCTTCTTGACCTCCTTGGCCCGCTTGATCTCCTCGTCGGTGGGGCCACCGTTCTTGCCGCCACCCTTGCCACCGCCGCCACCGTTGCCGCCACCGGCTTCGTGCGCCGCGCGGGCCTCGGCCCAGTCGTCGTCGCCACAACTACCACCGCAGCCGTCGTTGTCGCCCTTGACCTCGACGTAGTTGCCGTACATGTCCTCGTAGTCGGCGCCCGGACCGCAAGCGTCGTCGGAGCAGGCCCGCAGGCCGCTCGGGTCGGAGAACGTGATCGGGTTGTTGTTGCTGTAGGTGTACGCGTTCCATTGCTGCGGATCCGCGAGGTCCTGCACCGGGTCGACGGAGATGAACCGTCCCAGAGCGGTGTCGTACTGCCGGGCTCCGACATTGGTCAGGCCCGTCGGATCCTTGTCGCCGCCGACGAAGCCCTTGTTGTTCGTCCACTGCGGCTGGGTGCCGCGGGGGTCGCCGTACGGTGTCTGTCGGCGGACGGTGACCGCCTGGGACGCGGCGTTGATGCCGGTCTGCTGGGTGCCCTGGTGGTCCGAGTAGAGCCAGGTCAGCGCGCTGGGCGTACGGTTGGCGACCATCCTGCCGGCGAAGCTGTAGTAGCGGGTGCCGGTGACGATGGAGTTGTTGTCGCGCCGGATCTCCTGACCCGGCAGGTAGAGCGTGCTCCCGCTGGAGTCGCGACGGATCAGACGCGCGCCCTCGGCGTCGTAGATGTTGGTTTCGACGGTCTGCCCGCCGACGCTCACCGAGGCGAGCTTGCCCTCGGTGTTCCACTTCAGCGTCTGCGAGTTGGTCCCGTTGGCGCAGTTGTTCGCCGTGGTGGCCGCCGGCCGGCAGGTCATGTTGCCGACGTTGTCGTACGCGTACTGGGTGGTGACGGCGGCTTGGCCGGGCGCCTCGGTGAGGACCGAGGTGACCGCGTGCGGTCGTACGGCGTCCTTGCCGCTGGCCGGCGACGTGTACGTGCGGGTGGTGTCACCCGCCGCCGTGTGCACCTTCTCCGTGCTGCGGTTGCCGACCGCGTCGACGGTCCACTCGTGCCAGTACGGGGCCGGCCCGCCCAGGTTCGACACACTCGGATCGGTCTTGCACTCGACACCCGCCTTGGGCGTCCACGCGTTGGTCATCCGGCGCAGGTCGTCGTAGCGGAAGCACTGGGTGTCCGCCGTGCCGACCTGCGGGGTGTCCTTGATCCAGAGGATGTTGCCGACGGCGTCGTGTTCGTAGTCGGTGTCCACCACCGTTCCGGCGGCGGTCTCCGGCTTGACCGTCATCCGGTCGACGCGTCGGGTGGTGAGGTCGTAGTAGGTGTTGTCCTCGACGTACACGCCGCCGTCGGTCTTGCGGGTGGTCAGTGTCGGCTCGCCGTACTGGGTGTACTGCTGGCCGATCACGTAGCGACCCACGTTGATCAGATTGGTGGACAGTTCGGTGGGTAGCCCGGTCGTCGAGTCGTACGTCGTCTGGACCTTCTCGGTGGTCAGACCACCGCCGGCCGGATAGGTGACCGCCGTCGGACTGCCGTCGTAGGGCGAGTACTCGTAGCCATAGACCCAGGTGCCGGCGAGATTCGCAGCCTCGTTGGTCGGGATGACGTAGTTGGTGCCGGTGGGTTGGTAGCGGTCGCTGAAGCCGCGCACCTGCCACTTGTAGGCGTTCGACGATCCGGCCGACTCGTAGCGGATGCTCTCGGTGAGCTGACCTCGGACGGTCTGACCGGTGTAGAGCTTGTCGTACTTCCACTCGGCCAGCTTGTTCGCGGCGCTCACGCTGCCGGCGTAGAGACCCTTGCGCCGCCCCAACGAGTCGTACTCGTTGACGAGCACACCGTTGGCGTCGGTGACCGTCTCCACCTGGTCGTACTGGGTGAAGGTGGTCGTGGTGGTGCCCTTGTCCGGGTCCTTCGCGCTGGTCTGGCGGCCCTTGACGTCGTACGTGTTGACCCACTCGTTCTGGGCCGTGTCCCGGACGAGGGTGAGCTGGCCCTTGCGGTTGTAGGTGTAGGTCGTGACGTGGTCCGGCGTTACCTGCGTCCGGTCGGTCTGCTGGCGCAGCTCCACCGTCCGGCCCTGCACGTCGGTCTTGGTGGTGGTGACGGTGCCGCCCGGCGGCGGGGTCACCTTCGTGGTGTCGCCGAGGTACTCGGTCCTGGTGCGCCACTTCTCGATGAGGTTGGTGACCCCGTCGGTGCCGAAGAACACCTGGTCGGTGGGCCGGGAGGCGTTGTCGTAGAGCGCCTTGGTCAACGCCGGCACCGACCACTCGGGCTCCCACCAGAGCGCGCCGTCGGGCGTGCCCGGCTCGGCGTGGGCCTGGTAGGAGGTCACGGCCCGACCGGTCGCGTCGTAGAGGGTGTCGGTGACGACCCGGCCACCGCCCACCCCGGCTGCCTGCGTCTGGCGAGGCCGCAGGAAGGCGTCCATGATGTCGTACGACGTCAGGTACCCGCCGCCGGCGTGGAGGACCCGACTCTTCGTGTACGGGTAGGCATCCCGGTTGGGCGCGTAGTAGTAGATGTACTCGACCGACGGGCTGTTCGGGTGATCCGCCTGCGGCCAGCCGACCTTCCAGCCCTTGGCGAGCCGCCCCATGGGGTCGTACACCAGGTCGGACTGCTTGCCGTTGTAGTCCTTGGTTCTGACCGGCTGGCCCCAGTAGGGCCGCACCTCGATGCTGTTCTCCCAGTCGACGGTGCCGCCGTTCGGATCCGGCGTCTGGGTGGTCACCTTCGTGACGGGTCCACCGGTCGCGGGGGTGTACACCGTCTTCACCGTGCGGCCACGGGCGTCGGTAGCGATCGCCGGCCGCCCGTAGGCGTCGAAGGTGGCCTGGCTGATGGTCTGCCAGACCGTGCCACCGGCGACGGACCAGTCCTTGAGCCGGTCGATCCGGGTGACCTCACCCCGGGTGGGTTGAGCGTCGATGCTGGTGGCGCCGTCGTAGAACTTGCGCTCGTCCGCCACGATGTCGTCCTGGCTGGCGGGCGCGGTGGCACAGGGCAGAGCCTTGACGGTGATCTGCTTGACCGTCCCGAGCAGGTTCGCGTCGGTGTTGCGGTTGTAGAGGTAGGTGGTGCAGGTCTCGTCACCGGTCTTGCCGACGTCGCCGTCGGACTGGATCGACTCGGTGCTGCCGTAGTCCTCGTTGAAGGCCGACACCGTACGCGAGGTGCGCCAGCCGGATGCCCCGTTGACCCCCAGCGCCACCGCGTTGTAGGTGACCCGGGTGTTCGTGAAGTGGGCCGAGACCACGTCCTTGTTGATGGTGCGGGTCGCGAGCGCCTTCGATCGCCACGGCACGTTGACCGTCTTGCTGACCGGCTTGCTCTCGACGCCGTTGTAGACGACCTGCTCGCGGACCATGCCAGCGAACTGGTCCTCGTCGTACACCGTCTCGCCACCGAGCGAGGCGCCGACGGTGACGTCACGGGTGCCGCCGGACGGAGCGAGCCGGTCACCGTGCATGCCGCGCAGGAAGGTCGTGCGGGTCAGTGTCTGGGCCGGGGCGTCGCCCTTGCGGACCTCCACCTGCCCGAAGCCGCGGAACTGGTTCCACGTCTTGCGCTTCGGCTGCACCAGCCCGTTGTCGTCGGCGTAGTGCCAGGCAGGGTCGCCCACGTAGTCGTAGTAGGTGTTCTGCACCGGCTGGCCGTGGTCCGTGCCGCCGGCCATGACCTTGATGTCCGACTCGGACACCTGCTTGACGACGTACTTGTGCCAGTACTCGGTGAGTTCCTTGCCCGGCTCGTACGGGTCGGGCCCCACCACCGGGTAGCAGAGGCGCGTATTGGTGTTCGGGGCGGACGGAAGGCTGTTGCTCTTGCAGTCAGGCAGGCTGTACGTGACCTGGATCTGCCCCCCGGTCTCGGTGAAGATGTTGCCGATCCGCATCCGGTTGTTGCTGGTGTTGTTCTTGCTCAAGACCCGGTTCGCCATCGACACCGGCTCGAAGGTCACCGGCGGCATGACGACGGTGCCCCCGACCAGGCCCTTGTGCACCAGCGAGGTAAGCCACATTCCGGCGTGGTCACTGCCGTCACCGACGGGCGGATAGGTGTGACCCAGCGTCCAGGAGTCCACCGGCTGCCAGCCCGGGGTGGTCTTGGTGGTGTCCCAGACCTGTGTGGTGACCGTCGAGAGCCGCTTGGTCGTCCAGAACGTCGGACCGTAGTTCTCCTTGCAGTCCGCCGCGGCCGCCGTGCACTCCTGGTCCCAGGGGACGTCCTTCCAGTTGCCCCGGTTCGAGCAGTCGGTCACGCAGCGGTCCGCGATGTCGAGGACGACCTGGGCCAGGGGCTTGACCGAGCGGTCGGTGGAACTGCGGTCCCAGGTGCCGTAGTCGATCCGCCGCAGCGATCCGCCGCGGACGTAGGACGCCTTGTTGGTGGAGGTGGCGAGCTTGGCGTAGTAGTTGGATTCCTTCTCGTACCAGTACGACAGGGTGTTGCCGCGCGGATCGACGACGTAGTCGAGGTTCCACCGCCAGGCCTGGTTGCAGAACGACGAGGCGAACGAGGAGCCGTTGCACGGTTCGTTCGCGTGGTTGCCGGCGACCGGGACGGTCCAGGCGGACTCGGTGGTGGCGCTCTGACCGGGCAGCGTGTTGCGGCCGAAGAAGTACTGCGTGCCGTCGGGCGTGGTCGCCTTCCAGTACTCACCGTCGTCGTCACCGTTGGCGGTGCCGGTCAGCTTCTCGATCTTCGTGCCGTCCTCGTTGCGGCTGTGCCAGCCCTTGCCGGCCTCGAAGATCAGTTCGCCACCCCGACCGTTCAGCGACATCGTCGCGTTCTCGGAGCGCCAGCACTGGTCCCCGGTGCGGTTGGAGCTGTTGTTGCCGCCGCTCATGTCGTCGGCGCACGGGACGTAGCTGCGCTCGATGTAGCCGGACCAGAGGCTGAAGCCCTCACCGACCCACGACGGCTGGCTGTTCGAGGCGTCGGACTGGCCGTCGACCGCGTCGGACGTGTAGGAGAGGCCGAGGCTGGGTGCCGGGCCGCCGATCGCTGGCGGCATCCGCATCGGGTACGACCAGGAGAAGCCACCGGTCGACGTGCCCGCCGACCAGGTGGCGCTGGCCGACATCGGGGTCGCGGAGAAGTCACCCTCCGGACCCGAGCTGCCCGCGGCGAGCGCGACGAGCGTTCCGGCCTGCCCGGCGGTCCGCGCCGCCGCGCTGTCGGCGGCCACCGGCACCTCGGCGGTCACCGAGGTGCCGTCGTTCCTGGAGATCAGGGGCTTGGCCGCGCACTCGGCCCGCTGCGGGTCGCGCAGTCCGCACTCGGGGACCTGCCACAGCCGCAGCCGAGATGCCCAGTCGCCACCGAAGGCGTCCCGGAAACCGCGGTAGTCCACCGAGACGGTGGCCGCGCCGGGCTGAGCGGGTGTCGTGGACCGCGCGGGCGCCTGACCGGCGTCGTCGATCCGCAGCATCAGTCCGTCGCGCCACCGGGCCGGCACGGCCGCGCGGTCCAGCAGTTGGACCGAGACCGCCGAGGTTCGGGCGCCTGCCGTGCCGGTCGCCCGCTGGACCGACACCGGCAGCGCACCAGCGGGCACCGCCGAGGACGAGGAGCGGCGCTGACCGGCCGCGCCTGCCGCGCCGTCCGACGGCAGGGTCACCGTCGCCTCGCCCGGGGCGGGCCACACGGGCGCGGCGGGCTTGGCGTTCGGTACGGCCTTCGTCGGCCGGGCACGACCGACCGCCGGGCCGCCGTCCTTGTCGAGCTTCTCTCGCTGACCGGTCCCGGGCTTGGGGCCGCCCGGCGCGGCCTGCGCCGGAACCGACAGCCCCATGGTCAACAAAGCGGCGCTGAGCAACCCCGCCAGGAGAGCCTTGCCGGTTTTATGGGGCTTTTGAAGGGTTTTACGGAGAGTTTTTGAGTAGGGGTTCACCATGCCTCCACGGACGAGGTCGACGTGCGGGGTTCGGTCAGGGGCTGCGGAGCGGTCAGTCCTCGGGTGCTTCCACCGACTCCGGCGACTCCGCATCGAAGAGCGTCTTGACCGTCGCGTCGGTCAGTGCACCCTGATAGAGGCCGAGCTTGTCGATGTCGCCCCGCCAGAGGTCGACCCACCGTGTCGTTCCGCCCACTGGGGTGAAGCGGGCAGCGCCGACGACGAGCGGACCGGTCGCGTCGAAGGCGCCGGTGAAGGTGCCGCTGCTGAAACCCTTGATCCCCTCCTGCTTTCCGTTGACATAGAGCCGGATCTCGCGCCGGGACGCGTCGTAGACGGCGACCAGATGCGTCCACCGGGCCCAGTCGTCCTCCGTCAGGACCCCCGACGTCATCGGAACCGCCACGGTCTGACCCGTGGTGTCATCGTCGTCGACGCCGAAGACGCTGACACACCACCGGTACTCGGTCGTGGTGCCCACCGTGAAGGCACGCTGGCCGAGGTAGAAGGCCGACTGTTGCGTGCCGGCCTGACTGACGGCGGTCATGGTGCCCAGTGCCTGTGCGTCAGGTCGCACCCAGACGGACACCGAGAAGGACTGATCCGTACGCAGCACGCGGCCGTCCTGCCAGACCGGGTTCTGCGGCTCGGCGAGATTGTCCTGTGAGCGCCCGTACTCTGTCGTCAGCTGGGCCGGATCCTCGATGCCCTGTCGGTCCAGCGTCAGGAACTTGTCGTCGGAGAGAGAGCCGAAATCGGCGCCCGCCGTCAGAGCCAGCCTGCGGCCGAACTGACCGTCCTCCGGCGCGCTGCACAGGGTGGGGTCCGTCGACTCCACGTAGCACGGCATGCCGTTGCCGAAGCCCCAGTCACCCACTTTGACCGCCGACAGCATTCCCGGCTCGTCGAAGCCTCCGGAGTCCGGATCCTCGGCGAGCTGACCGGTGAAGTCGTGGTCGACCAGCACCCGGTCGTACACCTGCACGTCGGCCAGGTTGCCCTTCAGCCAGTTGGCCGGCGCGCCCGAGGTCCAGCCCCGCCCGACGCTGAACGGGCCACCGGCGCTCCACGCGGCCGCGGTCCGATCCGTCTCGGCGGTGAGTTTGCCGTTGACGTAGAGCCGGATCTTCCCGGCGGTCTTGTCGTAGACACCGGCGATGTGCGTCCACCGCCCGACGTCCGCCGTTGTCAGGGCGGAGCTGACCGCTGCTCGGGTGGAACTGGATTGCAGGTCGGTGTCCTTCATCAGGAACGACCAGCGCGGCGTCAGCGGGGAACCCTCCAGCCGGGTACCCAACACGAAGCCGGCCGTGCTGGTGCCGGCCTGGGCGGCGACCGCCATGTCCGCCGTGGTGGGAAGCGCCGCCAGGCGTACCCAACCCGCGACGCTGAACGACTGCGTGGTGTCCACCACCGGCCCGGTTGTGGCCAGGCTGGACGAGGTGCCGTTGAACGAGGCGGTCTCGCCGCGAATCAGCCGCAGATCTCCGGTCCACGAGACGCTGCCCGAGGACAGCGGGGTCCTGCCCGAGGGGGGCGACTGCTGCGTGTCGTCCAGGGCCTGTGACGCCGTGACCCCGGGGTAGGTCTCCAGACCCCAGCGGGCTGTCGCCGGTGTCGGCCGTAGGGCCGTGAACTCCAGCGAACCGTAGCCGATGTTGCCGGCACCATCGGTTGCGGAGATGTAGAGCGTGTTCAATCCGTACTTGGGCACCACCAGCGATACCTGCGCCTGCTTCACGGTGATGGGTTCGCTCGGTGGCCTCATCACTATGCGACCCACCGCCGTGACCTCGGTGACCGGCGGGTTGATCCAGCCGTACCGGAACTTGGTCACCGTGGAATCGGTGGACGAGATGAGGAAGGTCGCCGTGCTGCCCGGCAACCCAGTTCCGGAGGTCAGCGTCGCGGTCACCGGCGGCACCTTGGTGTCGGCCATGAACTTGCACCAGTCGGACCAGACACTCGTCCGGCTGTACGGAGCGGGGTCCGTCGCCTTGGCGCGGAACGCGTATGTCACCCCCTCGCCGGCCGTCACCGCGGCCGTCGTCGAGCGACCTCCGGCGGGAACCGACGCTCCGGCCGGCGCCGACCGGCGCGGGGTCGACGCGTCGATCACACCGTTGGCGGGTACCTGGACCCACTCGTACCCGGTCGTCAGCGCCTGCGTACCGTCTGCGTCCGGGAAGATCGCGGAGAACGTCGGCTTCAGGGTGCCGATGACCAGCGTCGTGCTGGCCGAGCAGGCAACGCCGGCCGCCTGCAGGTTGTTCGGCTTACCGGGGATGGAGTCGAAGTCGACCACCAGCTTCGCGTTGCCCGGGAAGAACTTCTTCCACCGGTCGGTCGTGGACTCGCCCGACCCGTCGGTGGCGCTGCACGCGCAGAAGCCGAAGGTGATGTTGGTGGCACTGCTGGTCGCGGAGGACTGGATCACGCTGGTGACCGCGGACCCGGTGAAGTTGACGGTCATGTCCGGCTGTGGCGAGTCGGAGCACCCGGAGCCCTCGTTGGCGTGCGAGCTGGCCGAGGACTTCAAGCCGATCAGCTTCGGCGCCCAGTTGGTACGCGGAGTCGAGGCGATGCCACCAGAGTGGTACATGTAGGTCGGCGTGTTGCCGCACGACCAGGAGTGATCCAGCTTCATCTGCACATACGCGGACTCGATGTGCTTGCCCCGCACGGTGGTCAACGGGAAGTCGAAGTAGGACCGGTACAGCTTCCCGGAGTCCGGGTCCCGGCCCACCCGGGCCACCGAGGTGTCCGTGTTGTTGCTGTTGTTGTTCGTCGAGTACGCCCATCGGGACTTGCCGGTGGACCAGGCCGGGTCGATGTAGACCGGGAAGGTCGCGCCGGCCGGCGAGAGCAACGCGGCGTCCGGGCGGAGGACCAGGTCACCGTCGGCGACCTGGACATCGACGGCGGCGACACGCGCTCTGTCACCCGGCGCCGCCGACGACGAGAGGTCGGACGACGACCCACCCGCGGACGCGGCGTCCCCGGCCGAGGCCGTCGCCGATCGCTGGCCTGACGTTGCGACACCGGCGTGGGAGTCCCACATGACGGCGCTGTCGGCGGCGGCGAGGACCTCGTCGCCGGCGAGCGCCGACAGGCGACCGTCTCGACCCCGCACCACCCGCGCGTCGCCGCCCAGGTCGAAGCGGAGTTCGCGCAGACGCGGGTTCGCCGCTGCCTCCGGCGTCTTGACCACGAGGACGTGGGTGAACCCGGTCCGGGTGGCCCGCAGCACCAGGTCCGTGCCGGGCAGCACGTCGGTGTAGGTGGCCGAGTCACCGGACACCGAGGGTCGGGGTAGACCACCCGGCCAGGACAGGGAGAACGACCGGCCGTTGCGGGACAGGACCACCGCGGCGGCATCGCCACCGTCGGAGAAGCGCACGTCCGCAACCGACGCCGTCGGCCGCCAGCCGTCCGCACCCCGACGTAGCGCGAGGTCGACGACCGCCCACGAGCCGTCGGGGCGCTTGACCTGCTGCGGCACCACGGCCAGTTCCGCCGTGAAGCCCCCGGACGGGTTGGCGAACACCTGGGTCAGTTCGGTACGCGCCGACGCGACCTCCACCCGCTTACCGGAGCGGCGCGCGGCGGCGGACGCCGAGGCGGGGTCGGCGGTCTCGGAGATGGCGGTTGACGGTTTCGACGCGGCAGCCGGCACGGCCTGTGCGGGCACCGCGACGGATGTGCCGAGAAGCGCGACCGCGCTTCCGACTACGAGAAGGGAACGTCTCTTTAGGAGCGCGGGCAGCAGCCAGCGGCCAGTGGTCATCAAAAACCCCCGTGCTGATGAGAACTAGTCGGCCGAACTGTAGGGCTGGCTTACAGGTTTGTCTATGTCCGCTACCGCCCGTGATAACAAATGGGGTACCAGCCCGCAATGATGACTACGGCCGCACCCGCCGTCACCGGTGAACGGCTGTCCGGCGCCTCCACGTGAGTGATCCGGCGGCCGCCGGTCAGCCCGCCGCCGGCTGGGTGGCGAGCAGTGCGGCCTCCCGGGCCGGGTCCAGGCCGACCGCAGCGCGGCGGGGCCTGCCGGCGCGCGGCGGAACCGTGCCCACCTCCCGCAACCACCGCCACGTGTCCGCCACGGTCTCGGCCACCGGCCGGCAGGTCAGCCCCGCCGCGTGGGCCCGGCTGGTGTCCCGCTCCAGCAGCCAGCGGTACGGATGCCCGAGCGGCAACCAGATCGGCAGGTCGTTCCACGGCTCCACCCCGGCGGCGAGGATCGACTCGGGGTCGGTCCAGCGCAGCCGGGCGTCGGAGCCGGTGACCGCCACGCACTCGCCGAGCAGCTCACCCATGGTGCTGTGCCCGGGGCGGCTGACCGCGTTGAACGTCCCGCCCCGCGCTCGGGCGCCCTGGTCCAGCATCCAGCTGGCCAGGTCGCGCACGTCGATGCACTGGATCGGCAGCTCGGCCGGGCCGGGGGCGAGCACGTCGCCGCCCCGCGCGATACGGCTCAGCCACCAGGGCAGCCGGCCGATGTCCTCCCCCGGCCCGAGGATCAGCCCGGCCCGGGCGATCAGCGCCCGGTCACCGAAGACCTCCCGCACCGCCCGCTCCGCCCCCGCCTTGAGCTGCTGGTAGTCGCCGTCGGCAGCGTCCGGGTCGGCGTCGGCCACCGGCGCGGTCTCGTCCGAGCCGGGCGCCACCGGGTCGGCGTAGACCGACCCGCTGGACACGTAGGTGTAGTGCCGCACGGTGTCGACCAGCGCACGGGCAGCGGCGCGCGCGGCGCGCGGCGCGCCGTCCCAGGTGTCGACCACCAGATCCCACTCGCCGTCCGCGAGCGCCGCCAGGCCGTCCGGCGCGCTCCGGTCACCCCGCAACCGGTGTACGCCGGGCGGAACCGACCCGTGCAGCCCTCGGTTGAACACCGTCACCGACCAGCCCCGGCGAACCGCCTCGGCGACCGTCGCACCGCCCACGAAACCCGTACCGCCCAACACCAGCAATCTCATGTGCTCCACCCTGGCGGATGGGTGTGGCGGATTGCGCTCTTGTTCACGGCGAGCGGATCTGCCCTCGGCAGAACCCCCGCACCGACGCCCGCGCGCAGCCGGATCGGGCAGGTCGACTGGGGATCGGGCCGGTCAACCGGCGAGCAGCCGGTCCAGCGGGCGGGGCACGGCACCCGGCTCGAGAGCGCGCACGAGCGCCCCCGCGTAGCGGGCCTTGCGGCCACTCATCGTCCCCAGGAAGCGGCGTAGTTGCCGCTCGACCGGGCGCCCACGCTGGGCGGGCTGGTTCTGGAACACCCGCAACCGGGCCAGGTCCCCCTGCTCGGCGATGACCCGCTCGACGCCGTCGCTGCCGAGCGCGCGGATCAGCTCGTCCTCCAGGTCGGTCACGCAGACACCGAAGCCGAGCACCTCCATTGCCGACCGGGTCAGGCCGGCGCCGAGACCCACCTGCTCCAGGCCACGCCGGAAGAAGCCCTCCTCGGCCTCGTCACACAGCCCCCGCACGGTCACGGCGAGGCCCTGCGCGCCGAAGAGCCGCAGGTACCGACCGACGCTCATCGCGCCTCCGAGCGGCACCACGCACACGCCCTCGGCGGCCAGATCGCGGCGCCGTCGCTCAGCCAGCGCCTCCACCGCGAACTGGTCGCTGACCCCCTCGACGAGCACGACGGTACGCAGGCCGGCCGCCGACTCCCGGGCCGCGTCGGCGGCGGTCGCGGCGTCCGGACCGCCGGCCGCCCAGACGCGTACGGCGGCGCGGAAGCGGTCCGGCTCAGGCACGGGACCGAGTCTCGCAACGACCAACCCGTGTCACAACCGGATTGTCCGCGGTCTGCCGGTCGTCGGGATCCCGGTGGTGTCACCACGGCAAACGGCTCGTCACCGAGAATGCGGTGACGAGCCGTTGCGAACTGGTGGGCGATACTGGGTTTGAACCAGTGACCTCTTCCGTGTCAAGGAAGCGCGCTCCCACTGCGCCAATCGCCCGTGGTTTCCGCCCGACCCGGACGCTCAAGCCCGTCGAGGCGAATCGCGAGCGGACGACGGGATTCGAACCCGCGACCCTCACCTTGGCAAGGTGATGCGCTACCAGCTGCGCTACGTCCGCACGTCCCCGACGAACGCCGGCGACGCGGCAAACTCTACCCGATGCCAAGATCGGCGGGCGCGCGACCCTGGGCGGCTGCGATTGCGCTGGTCGCCACCGGGGTACTGAGTGACCTCGACAGCGCACCACACCCCCTAAGGAGGCTGTCGTGGGTATCGGCACCAGCATTTTCCTGATCGCGCTCGGCGCGATCCTCACCTTCGCGCTCGACGCGAGCGTCGGCGGCATCAACCTCGACGTGGTCGGCTGGATCCTGATGGGCGCCGGCGTGCTCGGCCTGATCATGACCACGCTGATCTGGGGTCGCCGCCGCCAGGCGGTCCCCGTCGCCACCGAGCAGCCGGTGGAGTACCGCCGGGTCGAGGAGCCGGTCGAGTACCGCCGGGTCGAGGAGCGGCGGGACATCGCCCCGCCGCTGTGACACGACCATCGGCCACCACTGACGGAACTGGCGGAGCACCCGGGCCGGCCACCTCGACAAAGGCGGCCGGCCCGGCGTTTCGTGGCCTGCCGCGCCACGGGAGGCACCGGCTGCGAGCGTGACGCAGCCCGCCCCGCTCACCGCATGAGGGCGTTGAGCGTGCCGTAGTCGAGGGCGTCCGCCAGCGCGTCGTACGTGCCCGCGCCGAGGGCCTCGTCCGCCGCCCGGCGGGCGACCGCGTACGCGGCCTGCGCGATCGACGAGCCGAGGCTCACCCGGGCCACCCCCAGCCGGGCCAGGTCCCCCACCGCCGGGGCGCCCGGCCCGGCGAGCACGTTCAGCGGCGCCGGCACCGCCCGCACCAGCTCGCGGATGGTCACCGGGTCGACCACCCCGGGCACGAAGATGCCGTCCGCGCCGGCGGCGAGGTAGGCCGTGGCCCGGGCCAGGGTCTCGGCGACGTCCCCAGCGCCAGCGAGGAACGTGTCGATCCGGGCGTTGACGAACAGCGGCAGACCCGCAGCGTCGGCCGCGCCTCGCACCGCACCGATCCGGGCGCACTGGTCGGGCACGTCGCGCAGCGGTGGGCCGCCCTCGCGTCGGGCGTCCTCGATGTTCACGCCGACGGCACCGGCGTCGAGCACGGCCCGGGTGGTGACGCCGACCTCCGCCGGCGTCGCGCCGTACCCGGACTCGATGTCGGCGGTGACCGGCAGCGGCACCGAGGCGGTGATCCGGCGGACCAGGTCGACGGCCGCGTCGCGGCCGAGGTTGTCACCGTCGGGCGCCCCGAGACTCCAGGCGACGCCGGCGCTGGTGGTGGCCACCGCGCGGACGCCGGCGGCGGCCACGACGCGTGCGCTCGCGGCGTCCCAGGCGTTGACCAGGACCAGCGGCGACCCGGGGGTGTGCAGGGATCGGAACAGTTCGGCTCGGGTGTGGTGTTCGCTCACGCGGCAAGTCTCGGCCGGCCCCGCAGCCGCCGGTAATGTTTTAGCGCCAGCTGAAACCATCGGGGGTGCCGTGGTCGCCATCAGCATGTCGGCGGGCGCCGTCGCCCGCATCCGGTTCGCCGTCTCCTGCCTGTGGGAGGTCGTCGCGAGCGTCCGGGTGCTGCGCGACCCCGGAGACCACGCGGTCCACCTGCCCTGGGTACGCCGGGTGCGTCAGCCGTTGGTCGAGGCGGGTGTGATCGAGTCGGACGTCGGTCTGCTCTGGCAGCTGGTGCCGGCCCCGCCCGGCTACCTGGCCGACTTCCTCACGCCGCCGCCGACCAACCTCAACCCCGATCTGGCCGCCGAACTGACGGCCCTGCGCGCCACCGGGGCCGACACCGTCCGCGCCCACCTGGACCTGTACCCGGGCGACCGCACGCCAGCACTCGCCGCCCTGTACGCCGACCCGCCGGCCGGGCTGCGCCGCCTCAGCGAGGAGATCGAGGCGTACTGGCGGATCGCCCTGGCCCCGCACTGGCCGCGGCTGCGGCTGCTGCTCGACGCCGATGTCACCGCACGCGCCCGCCTGCTCGCCGAGGACGGCGCGGCGGTGCTCCTCAACGATCTGCACCGGCAGGTCCGGTGGGAGGGCGACACGCTGGTCGTCGCGCAGCGGCACTGCCTGGCCCCGGACGTCGCGGACGGTCCGGGCCTGGTGCTGGTCCCGTCGGTCTTCGTCTGGCCGTCGGTGCTGAGCGTCTCCGCCGGGGACGCGCCGCAGCTCGCCTACCCCGCCAGTGGGCTGGGCACCCTCTGGGAGCGGCCGAACGGCGTCCCGGACGCGCTGGCCGCCGTGCTCGGCCGCGGGCGGGCCCGGCTGCTCACCGAACTGATCGGGCCGGCGAGCACCACCGAACTCGCCCGCCGCAGTGGGATGTCACCCGGCGGCGTCTCCCAGCACCTCACCGCGTTGCGCGCGGCCGGTCTGGTGGTGACCCACCGCCGGGGTCGGGCCCTGCTCAGCGCCCGCACCGACCTCGCCGAGGCGCTGCTCTCGGCAACGGCATAGCCGACATCGGTGCGCCCTCACCTCGTCACCCATCGCCGAGGCGGTCTACCGCCGCCGCGGCTTCCCGCCGTGGGCGAGTTCCGGCTGCTGACCTTCTGACCGGAACACCCGCCGACACGTTCAGCGGCAGATCCTCGGCGGAACGCAGAAAGGCCGTCCGGGGGCATGGTCAACGAAGCCGCGGATTGCGAAACTGCTGGCAATGTCCAGCACACCGTTGTCCCTGCCGCAGCCATCCGCGCGGGCGCCCGAGTTCGGCCGGGACGCGCTCATCGTCTGCGAGAACCTGGTGCGGATCTACCAGACCGGTTCGATCGAGGTGCAGGCGCTGCAGGGACTGGACCTGGCCGTGCAGAGCGGTGAGCTGGTCGCCGTCGTCGGCGCCTCCGGGTCCGGCAAGTCGACGCTGCTCTCCATCCTGGCCGGCATCGACGCCCCCACCGCCGGGCGGGTCCGGGTCGGCCAGTGGAATCTCCTGGCGATGTCCCGCGCGGACCGGGTGGACTACCGGCGGCACACCGTCGGGTTCGTACGGCAGCAGACGGCGAGCAACCTGATTCCCTACCTGACCGCACGGGAGATGGTGGACCTGCCGATGACGGCGGCCCGTACCGCGAAGAAGGAGCGCCGGGAGCGCGCGGCCGAACTGCTGGACAGCCTCGGTGTCGCCGACTGCGCCGACCGGCGCCCCGGGCAACTCTCCGGAGGTCAGCAGATGCGGGTCGCGATCGCGGTGGCGCTGGCCAACCAGCCGCGGGTCCTGCTCGCCGACGAGCCGACCGGCGAGTTGGACGCCGCCACGTCCGCGGAGGTCTTCGGCGTGCTGCGGGACGTCAACCGGCGGTACGGCGTCACGGTCGTCGTGGTGACCCACGACCCGGAGGTCAGCGGCCAGGTCGAACGGACCATCGCGATCCGGGACGGGCGCACCAGCAGCGAGGTGCTGCGCCGCACCACCACGGACGCGGAGGGCGACACGCACGTGATCGCCGAGGAGTACGCAGTGATGGACCGGGCCGGCCGGGTCCAGGTGCCCCGCGAGTTCCGGCAGGCGCTGGCGCTGACCCGACGGGTCCGGCTGGCCCTGGAACCCGACCACATCACGATCCGCCCCGATTCGGGAAGCGACGAATGAGCAGCGAGCCGCTGCTGCGCGTGCGCGGTGTCCACCGGCGCTTCCGCACCGGGCCGACCGTCGTGCACGCCCTGCGCGGCGTGTCGTTCGACGTGGCCGCCGGTTCCATGGTGGCGCTCGTCGGCCGGTCCGGTTCGGGCAAGACCACCCTGCTCAACGTCATCGGCGGACTGGACCGCCCGGACGCCGGAACCGTGCACGTCGACGGCGCCGACGTCGGCGCGCTCGACGAGGACGGCCTGTCCCGGCTGCGGCGCGAGAAGGTGTCGTACGTCTTCCAGAGCTTCGGGCTGATCCCGGTGCTGTCGGCAGCGGAGAACGTCGCCGCCCCGCTGCGGCTGGCCCGCGTCGCTCCGGCCGAGCGCGAGCGGCGGGTCGAGTTGCTGCTGGATCTGGTCGGCCTGGCCGACCACGCCCGCCAACGGCCGGCCGAGCTGTCCGGCGGCCAGCAGCAGCGGGTGGCGATCGCCCGCGCGGTGGCCGCCTCGCCCCGGCTGCTGCTCGCCGACGAGCCCACCGGGCAACTGGACGCCGAGACAGGTCTGTCGGTGATGGCCCTGCTGCGCGGGATAGCGGAATCCGAAGGCGTCACCGTGCTGGTGTCGACGCACGACGCGGTGATGATGGCCCTGGCCGACCGGGTGATCCGCATCCACGACGGGCACCTCGACGAACAGGCGACCGGGCCGTACGGGCCCGTGTCGGACGCCGGGTGACACGACGATGCTGAGGCTGGTCAGCCGGCGCGCCCGCGCGCAGTGGCCGTTGCTGGCGGCCCTGCTCGGGGTCGTCACGATCGGCGCGACAGTGCTGGGCACCTGCACCCTGCTGGTCACCCGCACCGCCGAGCGGGCGCTGGAGGTCGCCATGGCCCGCGCCGCCCCCGCCGCCGTCGACGTGACCGTCTACACCGGCGCCGTCGAGGGCCGGGACGCGTCGTCCGTCGCCGCCGACACCCGCACCGTGGTGGCCTCCGCGCTCGCACCGTTCCCGGTGACAACGACCGCGCGGGCGTCGACAGTGCTGCGGGCGCTGCCGCCCGCGCTCGCCCCGGGCACCACGGTCCCGGCCCAGGCGTACCTGTCGGGGCTGGACGATCTGCCGGCCCGAGCCGAGCTGATCACCGGACGCTGGCCACAGCACCCTGGCGACGCGGTGCTGCTGGAGTCCACCGCCGGACTCCTCGGCCTCACCCCCGGTAGCCGGGTGCGCCTCGGCGCCGAGCTGGCCCACCCGCCAGTCCCGGCCATCGACGTGACAGTCGTCGGTGTGGTACGCCCGCTGCCCGGGCGCGGCTGGGACCGCGACCCGCTCGCCGCGGCCGGCTCCGCCACCGGCTACCGGGACGGCCGCTTCCTGCAGCCGGTCAACGCGTACGGCCCGTTCCTCGTCGACCTCGCCGACCTGGTCACCACCGGCGCCACCGTCGACCGGCTGGAGGTCACCGCCCATCCGGACCTGTCCCACCCCAACCGCCGCGACCTGGAGACCATGGCCGGGGCCGTCCGCAGTGCCGACCGCAGGCTGGCCGGCACCCTCGGCGACCGCGTCACGCTCGCACGTGTCTCCTCCGACCTGGCGCTGACCCTGCGGGCCGCCGACGACCAACGGCACGTCACCGCCGCCGTCGTGCTCGCCATCGCCGTCCTCGGCGGTGTTTTGGCCGCGACGGCACTCGTCCTCGCCGGCCGGCTGACCGCGGGCATCCGCGCGGACGAGACCGCCCTGCGGTCCGCCCTGGGCACCAGCCGCCGCCAACTCGCCGCCACCGCGGCACTCGAGGCCGGGCTCGTCGCCGCCGTCGCCGCGGCGCTCGCGATACCGGCCTCGTCGGCCCTGCACGCCGGCCTGACCCACCTGCCGCCGCTGGACGACGCCGGCCTGACCGTCCGGCCGGCCATCACGAGTGCCCAGGTTCTCGCGGTGGTCGGCGGTGCGCTGGTGCTCACCGCTGTGCTCACCGTCCTGGCGATCCGGCCCGTCGGGGCACCCGGCGACCGGCGCACCCGCCGCGAACTGCTGGCCCGCTCCGGCGCCGACCTGATGCTCGCCGTATTCGCCGCCGCCGGGTGGTGGCAGCTGCACGCGCAGCCCACCGCCGCCAGCCCACGCGCCGACGCGGTCCGGGTGCTCGCGCCGGCGCTGCTGCTCACCGCGGGCGCCGCCCTGGCGCTCCGGGTGGTACTGCCCGCGCTGCGCGGCGCCGACCGACTGGCGTACCGCGCCCGCGGGTTGGCGCTCCCGCTGGCGGTCTCCGAGAGCGCCCGCCGCCCCCAGGCGGTCGCCGCCGGGCTGCTCGTCGGGCTGGCCTGCGCGGCCGGAACCTTCGGCCTCGCCTTCGACGCCACGTGGCACCAGTCGCAGCGCGACCAGGCCGCGCTCTCCGTCGGCACCGACCTGGCACTCACCCTCAGCACGGCGCCAGCACCCGGCGACGGCGCGGTCGTCAGCGCGGCCACCGCGGGGGCGGTGAGTCCGGCCCTCGACCGTGGTACCGCAGTCGGTCAGTGGCTCGGCACCGCCGGCGATGCGCCGCGCCTGGTCGCCGTCGACACCACCCGAGCCGACGCGCTGCTGCGCGGGCCGGTGGACAGCGACCGCGGATGGGCGGACGTGGGCGCCACGCTGGCACCACGCACCCGGGTCACCGGCCTCGCCGTTGCGGCCGGCGCCCCGCTCGTCCTGAGCGGGACCGCGGCCGGCGGCACCTCCCTCGCCGTGACGCCCCGGCTGCTGCTGCAGGACGCCACCGGCCTGCGCACGTCCTGCACCGGTCCCGCCGTACCGCTCGATGGTCGGGAGTTCCGGCTGCCCCCCTGTGCGACGGCTGACGGGCTGCGCCTCGTCGCGGTCGCCCTGCCGGTCACCGCCGACCCGGTCGGCGGACCCGTCGCCGTAGCCGTCACGCTCACCGTGCCGCCCGCCGGGTCGGCGCAAGGGTCCACCGACGGGTCGGACTGGACCGCCACGTCCGCGCCGCCGGTCCCGAGCAGGGTGCGCGACCTGAGCGTCACGCTGTCTCCGGCACGGACGGGAACCGCGCTGCGGATGGCCGCGACAGTCGACCTCGGCGGCGCCGACGACGCCGCCCGGACTATCGTCGCCACCGCCTTTCCGGACCCCGGGCCGGTGCCCGTCGCCGTCTCCGCCCGCTTCGCCAGCGAGGTCGGTGTCGACAGTGGCAGCCAGCTCAGCGTCACGGTCGGCACCACGCCCGTCCCGATCGTCGTCACCGAGGTCGTGCCGACCGTACCGTCCGCCCCCGGCGCCGTCGCCGTCCTGGCCGACCTGGACACGCTGTCCCGCGCACGCGCCGTCACCGGCGACCTGACGTTCCCGGTCGACGCCTGGTGGGTCGGCCACCCCGCCGGTCCCGGTGCCGCCGAGCGGGCCACCGCGCTGCACCTGGGCACCGTCACGAACCGCGAGGCGGAGACCGCCCGCCTCACCGGCGGCCCGCTGCGCGCCGGGCTGCCGGCCGCGCTCCGGCTCATCGTCCCGGCCGCGGCCCTGCTGCTGCTCGCCGGCGTCGTCCTGCACGTCACCTGCGATCTGCAGGTCCGCGCCGTCGAGGTGGCGCGGCTGCGCGGCCTGGGGATGTCCCGGCGCGGCATCCGGGCCGTGCTGCTCGGCCAGCACGTCGGCGTTCTGCTGCCCCTGCTCGCGGCGGGCGCCGCCGTCGGCGCGCTCGCCACCCGCATCGTCGCTCCCCTGCTCGTGCGCTCCGACACCGGCGCCGCGCCCGTCCCGGCCGCCCAGCCACAGTGGCCGTGGCCAGCCGAGGCCGCACTGCTCGCCGTACTGCTGGCCGGATGCCTGCTGGCGGTCGCCGTTGTGGTCACCGTCCAGGTCCGCCGGGCCGACGCCGCGCACCTGCGGGTGGCGCCGTGAAACGGTGGCTGACCCGCCGGTGGCCGGCGCCGCACTGGCCCAGCGTCCGCGGCCGGGGCCGGGCCGACGCCGGACCGCTGCTGCTCACCGCCGCCGTCATCGCGGCCGTCGCGCTGCTCGCCGGGGCCGTGCCGGCGCTGCTGGGCGCCGCCGCCGACAGCGCCGTCCAGGACACGGTCCGCCGCGCCGGCCAGGACTCGAACGTCCTCGTACGCGCCGACTGGGAACGCGACGACGGACCGACCGGCGGGCGGGTCCGGACAGCCCGCCTCGCCGATGACGTCGACGACTTCCGCGCCCGGGCGGCCTACGCGCTCGGGCCCGACCTGGACGCCGCGCTGCTCCCGCCCATCGCCGTTGTCAACGGTCCGATCCTCAGCATCACCGACGGCAGCGCGCCGCGTACCTTCCAGTTCACCTACCTGGCCGGCGATCTCGGTGGCCCGGACGTGACCTGGGTCGCCGGCAGCGCGCCCGGCCCCGCCGTCACCGACGAGTTCGTCGAGACCCCCTACAACGGACCGCCCTGGCCGGTGCAGGTCGGCATCTCCGAGGCGGAGGCCACCTCGCTCCACCTCGGCCCCGGCGATCGAATCCCGGTCAAGGACGGTCAGGGTCGCGACCGGGACGTCCGGATCAGCGGGATCTACCGACCCGCGGACAGCGCCGACCCCGCCTGGCGACTCGCCCCGGCGCTCCTGCGCCCCGCGCCCGGCGCCGACGGCGTGGGGACCACCCGGTTCGCCGGCCTGCTGTCGGCCGAGTCGTTACCGGACGCCCGGCTCGCCGTCGACGAGGACCAACTGCGACGTACCATCCATTTCGCACCCGTTCCCGACGCGCTCACCTGGGACACCACCGCGGCACTCGCCAGCCAGGTGGTCAAGCTCAAGGCAGCCTCCGGCTCTTCCGGCGCCCGCGACGAGTCCCTGAAGTGGGAGTCGCAACTCGACACCACCCTGCGCGCCGCCCGTACCCGGATCGGCGCCGTTGCCGTGCAGGCCGCCGTCCTGCTCACCGGGGTGCTGACCGCCACGGTGCTGGTCCTGCTGCTCGCCGCCGACCTGCTGGTCCGCCGCCGTACCCCGGCGCTGAGCGCCGCCCGGCAGCGTGGGGCGGCGCTACCCGACCTCGGTGCGGAACTGGCCATCGAGTCCACAGTGGTGTCCCTGTCGGCCGCCGCCGTCGGGCTCGCGCTCGCCCGCGCGGCGGCTCCCGGCGTCTCCTGGGCCTGGGCCGTTCCCGCTGTCCTGGCCGGCGCCGTCGCCGGGCCGACGTTCGGCATCCTCGCCGCCGCCCGCGCCAGCCGCGACCGGCGTCAACCCGCCAACCGGGCCGCTCGGCGCTGGATCCGGGCCACCGGCCAGCTACGTCGCGCCGCCGTGGAGGCCGCAGTCCTGATCGCCGCGGTCGCCGCCTTCGTCACCCTGCACCAGCGCGGGCTCCTGTCCGTCGCCTCCGACGGCGACACCGGCGCGCTGACCGGCGACACGATCCTGCCGACCAGCGCCCCCGCTCTGGGCGTGCTCGTCGGCGCGCTCGTCCTGCTCCGGCTGCTGCCCCTGGGGGCGCGGTTCGCGCTCCGGCAGGCGCTGCGCTCGCGCCGCCCGCTGGCCGTGTTCGGTGCCGCCCGGGCGGCCGCAACGGCCGGGCGCGCGCTGCCGCTGCTGGTTCTGGTGAGCGCCACGGCGCTGGCGTCGTTCGCGCTCATCCTCGGCACCACCGTCACCCGGGGCCGGGCCGACGGCGCGTGGAGCAGCGTCGGCGCCGACGCCCGCCTCGACGTCGGCGCCGAGGCCGGGGTCGCCACGCCCGCGGTCGCCGAGCGCATCGCCGCCGCACCCGGGGTCGGGCAGGTCGTCGTCGCGCAGGTGACCGACTCGGCGCGCGTCTTCAGCGATTCGACACTGTTCACCCCACGCCTGGTCATCGTGGACGCCGACGCGTTCCAGCGCCTGCTGGCCACCACCCCGCTGCCCGACGCGCCGGCGCTGGCCCGGCTCACGACACCCGGTCCCGGCCCCGGGGACGTCCCAGCGCTGGTCCGATCGAGCGACGGCGAGCTGCGGACCGGCACGCGGTTGCAGCTACCCCGGGACGACGCCCCGGCGATCCGGCTCACCGCCGTCGGTACCGCGCCCTCCGTCGGCGGCGCCGGTGACGTCGTCATCGTGGACGCCGCGGCCCTCGCGGGCGCCGGGCTGCCCGCCGTTCCGAACACCGTCTGGGTGACCGGCCCCGGCGCGGCGCGGGCCGTGTCGAACAGCGGCGTCGCCGCCGACGTCGTGCTGCGCGCCGACGTCCTACGGGCGCAGCGAGTGGCTCCGCTGACCGCAGGGCTGGTACGGCTGGCGTGGACGGCCGCCGCGGTGCTGCTGACGCTGGGGCTGCTCGGCCTCACGCTCGCCGCCGCCGCAGGCGCGTCGGAGCGGTGGCAGACCCTGACCCGGCTGCGGACCCTCGGCCTGCGGCCACGCGACGCCCGCTGGGTCGCCGCCGGAGAGGTGCTGCCGCCGGTCGTGGTCGCCGCGGTGTGCGGCCCGCTGCTCGGGGCCCTGCTCGCACGCCTGACGCTCGGCCCGCTCGACCTGCGGCTGCTCACCGGCCAGGCCGCCGACCCGGGGGCGGTCCCGCCGTGGTGGCTGCTCGGTCTGGTGAGCGTGGCGCTGCTGGCGGCGGCCGCCACGGTCGTACCTGTGGAGTCGGCCCTGCGGCGACGCGACCGGCTGAGCGAGGTGCTCCGCGCCGGCGAGTAGCCGGCCGGCGACCGGTGCAAAAACGAGGCCCGTTACCGGATATCCGGTAACGGGCCTTCTGACCTGCTTGTACAGCTGGTGGGCGATACTGGGTTTGAACCAGTGACCTCTTCCGTGTCAAGGAAGCGCGCTCCCACTGCGCCAATCGCCCGTGCATAATGCCGAGGTGGGGACGGGATTTGAACCCGCGTGGACGGCTTTGCAGGCCGTTGCCTCGCCTCTCGGCCACCCCACCGAGGTTGCCCCCGTCACGCGTGGCGGCAGCTCCGAGCGGACGACGGGATTCGAACCCGCGACCCTCACCTTGGCAAGGTGATGCGCTACCAGCTGCGCTACGTCCGCACGCCCCCGGCGTTCCCGGGTGACGGATGAGAACTTTAGCCGAGCCGGTGAACGACTGCCAACTCGGGGGTCTGTGTCGGCGCGTCCCCTCCCGCCCGGGAGCGCCGAGCGGGGGCCGCGTGCCGGATCCCGGGGAGGGTCGGACTCACTCGCCGCAGGCTTCCTAGGGAGCTGGCCTGGTTTCTCGACTGACTCCCGGCCGTCACACTCCGGCATCGTGCGACGCTCGGTGTCGCCACCGGGACAACGGCCCCTCGCCCGGCGGCGACGCGCGCCCGCGGCGAGCGGCGGACCTCGACGAACACCGCCGGGAGACCGAACCGCGGCACCCCTGGAAAGTGTCCGACTTCCGACTCTTAGCCCACGAAACGGACGGTGGCGGTAACTGTTCGTGTTCGGGTGGATGGGCTACGGTAACGGTCGTGACGAGACGTGCGGCCGAGATCCGCCTGGATGCCCTGCTGCGCACGGCCTGCGACGTGATCGTGGAACGCGGTCTGGCCAACACCCGGACGGCGGACGTGGCACAGGCCGCCGGTGTGAGTCAGGCCCTGGTGTTCTACCACTTCGCCACCAAGGAGCGACTGCTCGCGCAGGCGTTCGCGTACGCCGTCGAGCAGGATCTGGCCCGCCTGGACGCGGTCACCCGCTCCTCCGCTCCGCCGTTGACGAAGCTCCGCCGGATCCTCAAGCTCTACACCCCGGCCGGTCGGGCGACCTCCTGGTCGATGTGGATCGACGGCTGGTCCGAGTCGCTGCGCACCCCCGAGCTGGAGAAGGTGTCCCGGCGGCTCGACCTGCGCTGGCGGCAGGATCTCGCCGCCGTCATCTCCGCCGGGGTCGCCGACGGCACCTTCCAGTGCGCCGACCCGCAGGGGGCCGCCTGGCGGATCAGCGCCGTGATGGACGGCCTCGCCGTGCAGCTCGCCGTGCACGACCGGGTGATCTCCCGCCGGCAGCTCGGGGAGTGGGTACGGCTGGTCACCTCACGGGAGCTGGGCCTGGCCCCGGCCGACCTGGACTGAGCGGCGACGGCGGAACGGCACCGCAGGTCGGGCCGGGCAAAACGGGCTCGGGCCACCGCGCCGAGGAGAACAATCGACGGCATGGACCTGCTGGAGGCGTACCGCCGGAGCCTGGCCGAGTTCGTCGACCGGGTGGACCAGGTCGGGCCCGGCCAGTGGGCCGAGGAGACACCGTGCCCGGACTGGGACGTCCGCACCCTGGTCAACCACGTGGTCGGCGAGGACCGGTGGAGCGTTCCGCTGCTCGCCGGACGCACCGTCGACGAGGTCGGCGACCGCTTCGACGGTGACCAGCTCGGCGCGGACCCGGCCGCGACGGCGCGGGAGGCGGCCGCGCAGGCCGAGATCGCTGTCACCCATCCCGGCACGATCGACCGCACCGTGCACCTGTCGGCCGGCCCGACCCCGGCCGCGGAGTACGTCCAGCAGCTCCTCGCCGAACACCTGGTGCACGGCTGGGATCTGGCGGTGGCGATCGGCGCCGATCCGCGGCTCGACCCGGACGCGGTGCGGGTGTGCGCCCGCTGGTTCGCGGGGCGGGTCGACGACTACCGGCGCGACAAGCTGGTACGCGACGACGCGCGGCTGCCCGCCGACGCCGACGAGCAGGACCAGCTGCTGGCCGCCTTCGGCCGCGACCCCGACTGGGCCCCGGGCCACTGAGCGGTCAGCGTCGGGGCCGCGTGTTGGCCAGTCCCCGGTCGCCGCCGTAGTGCGCGAGCACCCGGTGGTCCATCACCCGTCGCCACAGCGGCGGGACCAGCGCCACGACCACCATCGTCGCGTACCCGGCGGGCAGCTGCGGTGAGGTGTCGAAGCTGCGCAGCGTCTGGTAGCGGCGCAGCGGGTTCGCGTGATGGTCGCTGTGCCGCTGGAGCTGGAAGAGGAAGACGTTGGTGACCGTGCGGTCGCTGTTCCAGCTGTGCCGGGCGTCGACCTTCTCGTAGCGTCCGGCGGCGGTGCGCTGCCGGGCCAGCCCGTAGTGCTCCAGATAGTTGACCACCTCCAGCAGGGAGAAGCCGACCACCGCCTGCAGGACCAGGAACGGCAGCACCACCGGGCCGAAGACCAGGGTCAGCGCCGCGTACAGCACCAGGGTCATGGCCCACGCGTTGAGCACGTCGTTGCGGTGGGTCCACGGGGACCGGCCGCGGATGCGGAACCGGCTGGTCTCCAACCGCCAGGCCGAGCGCAGGCTGCCGAGGACGGTACGCGGCCAGAACGCCCAGAAGCTCTCCCCCAGTCGCGAGCTCGCCGGATCCTCCGGCGTGGCGACGCGGACGTGGTGGCCGCGGTTGTGCTCGACGTAGAAGTGCCCGTACGCGGCCGGCGCCAGGGCCACCTTGGACAGCCACCGCTCCACCCGCTCGCGCTTGTGGCCCAGCTCGTGGGCCGTGTTGATGGCGATGCCGTTGACCACCCCGACGGTGGCCACCAGGCCGGCGGCACCGGCGAGGGAGAGGCTGTCGCGGGCCCACACCGCGCAGCACAGCACCAGTGCCGCGTACTGCGCCGGCAGGTAGAGGTAGGTGAGCCAGCGGTAGTAGCCGTCGGCCGCCAGCCGGGGCACGGCCTCCTCGGGAGGGTTCTGCCGGTCGTCGCCGAGCAGCAGGTCGACCACCGGGATCAGGCCGAAGACGACGGCCGGGGTGAGCCACCACGCCCAGGCGCCGCCGCCGGCCCGCCACAGCGCGAAGCCGACGAAGGGCAGCGCCGGCACCAGGAGCGCCAGCGGCCAGAGCGGCTTGCGACGGTCCCGCCAGGCGGCGGGCTCGACGGTCGGATCAGCATCGACGGTCATGGCCAACCTCCGGTCTCGCGTTCTGACATCGACAGTGACAGCCATCACGCTCTTTTACAAGAGCGCACGTTTTGTAAAGTCGATTTATCTCGATCAGTCGGCGCGTCGGCGGTCGGGGGCCTTGCCGCGCCCCCGGTCGGCTGATATCCACAGATGCGCATGCGTCACCGCGCTGCGTCGGTCGGCAGCCGCCGGCCATCCCGCTCCCACGAGGAGGTCCCGTGCCACAACCGGAGTGGTCACCCCCGATGAGCCGGCGTCGACGCCGGCTCATCGCCGTCCTGGCGACGACCGCGACCATCGCCGCGCTGCTACCCACGGGCGCGAGCACCGCGGCCCCCGCCGGGGCGCCGTCCACGCAACGCTCGTCCGGGCCGTTCGCCGAGGGCAACCACGAGCCTGCCGACCTCGACAACCGCTCCGGTACGGCGGCACCCGACGCCCGCCAGCGCGGCCTGGCCCGCGCCGCTGATCCCGACGTGCGGTGGAACCGGTTCGGCACCCCGCAGGCACTCGGCCCCGGTCGTACCCCGCTCGCCACCGGGCTGCCAGGCGACCCGGAGGCCGCCGCCCGCGCCTACCTGAGGGCCAACCGTGACCTGTACGGCATGGACGCCGCGACGGTCGCCGACCTGGAACGGGTGCTGGTCCGACCGATCGGCAGCGGTGCCGTGGTGACCCTGCGGCAGCGCTTCGGCGACCTGCCGGCCGGGCCCGACGGCCTGGTCACCCTCGCGGTCCAGGGCGGCTCGGTGCTCGCCGTCAACTCCTCGCTGGCCCGCGACACCAGCGCGCCCGCGCCGGCCACCCGCACCGCCGAACAGGCGTACGCCGACGCGCTCGCCGACGCCGGGCTGACCGCGACGGCGGTGGCCAGCCACACCGTGCGCGCCGTGGCCGTACCCACCCCGCTGGACGGGCCCCGGGCCGCCTACGAGGTGACCATGATCGGTGCGGACGCCGACCACCCGGCGGCGTTCACCAGCTACGTGGACGGCAGCACCGGAAAGGTGCTGGTCCGCGAGGACCTCGTCGACTTCGACTCGGACAACCCGAGCTGGGCGGTCTTCCCGGCCACCCCGCCCCGCGACCTCGCCGCCGGGCAGGACCCGCGGGTGCGCTGGTGCGGTGACCCGGCCCCCGGCTGCCAGGTCGCCCAGCGGGACCCGGCCACCGGCCAGCCGTGGGACGTCGACGCGGCCACCGGCGCACCGACCTTCACCTCGCGCGGCAACTCGGCCAACACCGTGCTCTCCTGGGGCAACAACACCCCTGTCGTCCCGGCCACCCCCAGCGCGGAGCGCCGCTACGAGTACCCGTTCACCGACCAGTGGCACCAGGCGAAGTGCAACCCGGCGGTGTTCACGTCGGCGCAGCGCAACGACGCGGACGCGGCGATCGCCAACCTCTTCGTCATGCACAACCGCATGCACGACTGGGCGTACCAGTTGGGCTTCACCGAGTCGGCGTGGAACCTCCAGGCGGTCAACCTCACCCCGTCCGGGCTGGGCGGCGACGCCGAGCAGGGCCGCGCCCAGCAGGGCGCGCTGACCGGCAACCGCAACAACGCCAACCAGGGCACCGGGCGCGACGGCCTGCCGCCGACCACCAACATGTACCTGTGGCAGCCGCAGGCCGGCGGCCCGTACCCGCCGTGCGTGGACGGCGACTACGACATGACGGTGATCGGCCACGAGTACACCCACGCCATCACCAACCGGATGATCGCCGGCCCGGACAGCGGGATCAGCGGCCACCAGGGCGGGGCGATGGGTGAGTCGTGGGGCGACCTGCTCGCCGCCGAGTACCTGTACCAGAACGGGCTGCGCGCGCCCGGCGAGTCGCCCTTCGTCACCGGCGGCTACGTCACCGGCAACCTGGTCAGCGGCATCCGCAACTACGACCTGAGCCGCAGCCCGCTGAACTACTCCGACATCGGCTACAACACCGGTGGCCCCGCCGTGCACGCCGACGGGGAGATCTGGGGCGCCACCAACTACCGGGTCCGCTCGGCGCTGGTGAAGCGGTACGGCCTCGGCACGACCCAGCGGCAGCTGGAGTGCGCGCAGGGCAAGGTCACCGCCGACAAGTGCCCGGGCAACCGGCGCTGGTCGCAACTGGTCTTCGACTCGTTCCTGCTCCAGGCCGCAAGCCAGGTCAGCATGCTCGACATGCGGGACAACATGCTCACCGCCGACCTGCTGCGCTTCGGGGGCGCGAACCAGGACCTGATCTGGGCCGAGTTCGCCCGCTCCGGGATGGGCCGGGACGCCGCCACCAACGGCGCCGCGGACACCGACCCGACGCCGAGCTTCGCCTCGCCGCGTGGCGGCAACGCGACGCTCACCCTGCGCCCCCGCGGGGACAGCGCCGACGCGCCGATCCGGGTGTACGTCGGGGCGTACGAGGCACGGGCCACGCCGATCGCGGACACCGACCCGGCCACGCCGATCCCGGACACGGTGGAGATGGTGGCCGGCACGTACGACCTGCTGGCCGTCGCGCCCGGCTTCGGGCACCAGCGGCTCAGCGTGGTCGCCGACGCCGGCCGGACCGGCTACGTGGACCTGCGGTTGAGTCGCAACCTCGCGTCCACGGCCTCCGGTGCCACGATCAGCGGCGACGGGGTCAACCTGGACCGGGTCGCCGACGACACCGAGGCGACGAACTGGGCCTCCCTGGACGGGGTGGCCGGCCGGCAGCTCACCGTCGACCTGCCGGGCGACGGCCCGCAGACGGTCAAGCGGGTGAACGTCAGCGCCATGCTGCGACCCGCGATCGTCGGGGACCCCGACACCGGCAGTCAGAACGCGCTCAGCGCGCTGCGCTCGTTCGCGGTGTCCGCGTGCGACGCGACGACGACCGACTGCGCGGACCCGACGCACTGGCGGCGGATCTACACCAGCGCGGGCGACGCGTTCCCCGGCGGGGCGTACCGGGCGTACAGCCGCGACATCAACCTGCGGACGTTCGCGGTGCCCACCACCCTCGCCACCCACCTGCGCCTGGAGGTGCTGGCCAGCCAGTGCACCGGCGGCCCGCAGTACGCAGGTGAGCAGGACGACGACCCGGCCACGACGACGGACTGCGCGACCGCCAGCCCGGCCCGGGCCCAGGTCAGGATCGCCGAGTTCCAGGCGTTCACGAAGTGACACCGTCGGGGCCGGCGGTCCTCCGCCGGCCCCGACAACCCCCGATCAGCGGCGGGCCGGTCGCCAGCCACCCGCCGGCGCCGGCCGCTCCCAGAGCCGGTCCACCGGCGGGTCCTCGGCCTCGGTGGTGGCGGCCCGGGTCAGGTGACGCAGCCGCAGCAGCAACCCCACCCCGAGCGAGAGCAGCAGCCCACCGAGCAGGAACGCGGCCTGCACCATGCCGAACCCACCGGCCTGTGAGACCGGACGGCCGGCGGCCGGCGGCGCGGCGTCGATGGGCTGGTCGGCGACCGGTTCCTCGGCCGGGTCGCTCTCCTGCGCCGGTTCGCTCGGCGGATCGCTGGGCTCGGCCGGAGTCGCGCTCGGCGTCGGCGTACCGGTCGGCCTGGCCCCCGCCCCCACCACCGATCGGGTGGCCGTCTGGCGGGCCAACAGGCGCAGGTTGGCGTCGTACGCCTCGGCGGCGAGGGTGACCCGTCCCTGGGTGACGTCCTCGGCGAAGGCCACCCGGTAGCGGGCGGTGACCGTGCGGCCCGGGCAGAGCGTGCCCGGGTCGAGTTGCCGATCGGTCAACCGGGCCACGTCACCCTCGGTCTGGACCTCCAGCGGGAAGTCGCCGTTCTCCTCCACCCGGTCCATCTTCACCTGGTCGAGCCGGATGCCCTGCACGCGGAGCACCATCGACCAGCGCACCTTCGCGCATCCGCCGCGCCGGTCCGTCTGCGAGACCACCGCCGAGATCGTGCGCACCTGGTCCCCCGCGCTGAACCGGGCCGGCAGGCCGCTCATCTCGGTGGCGAAGGCCGCCTGTGCCGGCGCGGCCAGGGTCAGCACCGCCCCGGCAACGCCGGCAACCAACGCTCCGAGCCGCAGCGCGTACCGCCACACGATCACCACCACCTCGCTCCTTCTCGTCCCTGGAGGGAAACGCTAGGAGGAAACGGGCGGGCCGGACAGAGGGGTGTCTTCGCATCGGATGCCAAGCAGGAGGGGTGATTTCACCGAGAGTGGTGAACCCTTCACGCGTACCCGCGATCCCTCGACCACCTCCGTGCGTCGCCGGGGCTGACCGGTGCGCGAGAATCGCCGGGTGTCCGAGCTCTCCAGCACCTTCGTCCGGCTGCACGCCCGGCTGGCCCCGGTCCCCTTCGTTCCCGAGGTGCGCCTGCACCAGGCGGACGAACCGATCGGGCTCTGGGAGCTGACCGAGGGCGAGTTCTCCAGCGACCGGCCGCCGCCGTTCTGGGCCTTCGCGTGGGCCGGCGGGCAGGCGCTCGCCCGCTACGTCACCGACCACCCGGAGCTGGTCGCCGGCCGCCGGGTGCTCGACCTCGCCTCCGGCTCCGGCCTGGTGGCCATCGCCGCCGCCCGGGCCGGCGCGGCGTCCGTGCGGGCCGTCGAGGTGGACGAGCTGGCGGTCGCGGCCGTCGCGCTCAATGCCGAGGCCAACGGGGTACGCGTCGACGCCGAGTTCGGCGACATCCTCGACGGCGACGCGGGCGACGCCGAGGTGGTGCTGGCCGGGGACGTGTTCTACAGCGAGGCGATGGCCCGGCGGGTGCTGCGGTTCCTGCTGCGCGCCACCCGGGCCGGGGCGCCGGCGCTGGTCGGTGACCCCGGCCGGGCGTTCCTGCCCCGGGACCGCTTCGACGAGCTGGCGACCTACGACGTGCCGGTGCCGGAGGCCCTGGAGAGCGTCCGGGTGAAGCGCACCACCGTCTGGCAGTTGCGCGCCGGCCTGCCGAGGGCTGCCGGCTAGCGTGTCGACGTGCTGTTCTCCGGCTGGGCGTCCGAGGTCGAGGCACCCTGGCCGGACGTCGCCGAGGTGACCGACCACGTCGGCGTACGTCACCTCGTCGTTACCCGGCACGCGCTGGTCCGGCAGGTCCTCGCCGACCCGGTCCGCTACCGGCCGGACAACGCCCTGGACGCGGTGACCCCGATGCCGGTGACCGCGCTGCGGGTGCTCGCCGGGCACCGGTTCCGGCTGCCGCCGACGCTGGCGAACAACTCCGCCGCCAGCCATCCCCCGATCCGGGCGATCGTCGCGGAGGCGCTGCACCCCGCGCGGGTCGCTGCGCAACGCCCCTGGCTCACCGCTCTGGTCCGGCAGCGGGTGGCCCGGCTGCGCGCCGCGCTCGACGCCGGTGCGCCGGTCGACCTGTACGCGGACCTCGCCGCCGACCTGCCCCTGCTGGTGCTGGCCCGGCTGGTCGAGTTGCCGGACGCACCGGTCGGCGCGGTCAAGGAGTTCGCCCGGGCGGCACTGGAGCTGTTCTGGGCGCCCCTGGACGGCGACCGGCAGCTCGCGCTCGCCACCGAGGTGGGCCGTTTCCACGGCGTCCTGCGGGAGTTCGCGGCCACCGGTGGCGGCCTGGCCGCCGAACTGCGCGCGGGCGGCCACCCGCCGGACGTGGTGGTCGGCGCGCTCTTCTTCCTCCTGGTCGCCGGCCAGGAGACCACCTCGCAGTTCCTCACCCTGCTGCTGCACCGGCTGGCCGTCGAACCGGCGGTACGCGCTGGCCTGCGCACCGGCGACGTCGCGGTGGCCGACGTCGTCGAGGAGGGCCTACGCCTCGAACCGCCCATCGTCACGTGGCGGCGCGTCGCGGCGGTGGACGGCACGCTGGGTGGGACCGCCGTGCCGGCGGGCACCAGCATCGTGCTGTGGCTGGCCCGCGCCGGCCGGGACCCGGCGATCGTCGAGTCCCCCGACGAGTTCCGCCCGGGGCAGCGCGGGTCGCGCCGGCACCTGGCGTTCGGGGCGGGCGCGCACCGCTGCGTCGGGGACGTACTGGCCCGGATGGAGGCGGCCGTGGTGGTGGCCGAGGCGACGCCTCTGCTCGACGGGGTGACCGTGGTCCGGCCGCCGTGGTGCCCGGACAACCTCACCTTCCGGATGCCGGACGCCTTCGTGGTGCGGCGTCCTCAGGTCGCACCGGGCTGACCGGACCGACCTCCGCTCGGTATGTTTCCGGGCGTGTCCGCCACCCCCGCCCGTCGGATCCTCGCCGCCACAACGCTTCTGGCCCTGCTGACGCTGAGTGCCTGCACAGCCCGGCCCGTGTCCCACGCCCGGCAGATCGCCGCGGTCCCGCCGAGCCCGTCGGTCGCGGCACCCACCCGGTCGGCCTCGCCGTCGCTGTCCGCCTCGCCGTCCCCGTCGGCCCCGCCCGCCCCCGGAAGCCTGGACTGGTACGTGTCCCAGGTGCCGACCTTCGCGGAGGCGCCGCCGCCGCAGCCGGTGCCGCTGGCCGCGACCGGCGCGATCCCGTTCTGGCACCGCCTGCCGACCGACCAGAAGGTCGCCTTCATCACCATCGACGACGGTGGGCTGGCTCGCCCGCCCGCGGTGGCCGACTTCATCTGGCGGGCGCACATCCCGGTCACGATGTTCCTGAACTCACCGGCGGCCGAGGAGCACGACGTCTACTTCCGGCAGATCCAGGTGGCCGGCGGGGTCGTCGAGAGCCACACGATCCGGCACACCTCGCTGGCCGGCCGGTCGTACGACTACCAGAAGCAGGAGATCTGCGGGGCCGTGGACCGGCTGGAGGCGTTGTTCGGCAAGCGGGCGACCCTGTTCCGCCCGCCGTTCGGCGAGTACGACAGCACCACGCTGACCGCCGCTCGGGACTGCGGCGCAAAGGCCGTCCTGCACTGGTCCGAGACCGTCCACGAGGGGAAGGTGCGCTACCAGACCCCGGAGAAGGTGGTCCAACCCGGCGACGTGCTGCTGATGCACTTCCGGCCGGCGCTGATGGACGACCTCCTCGCAGCGTTGCAGGCGATCCACCGGGCGGGGCTCACCCCGGCGCTGCTGGAGGACTACATCCGCTGACCGGGGCGACCTGACGAAAGTCAGGGTCGGGTGGTGCCGTTCGGGCGCGGCGGGCCGACGTGGCGGACGCCTAGCGTCAGCGCATGATCACATTACGTGGGTTGACGAAACGGTTCGGGGCGGCCCTCGCGGTCGACGCGCTGACCGTCGACATCGCACCCGGCCGGGTCACCGGTTTCCTCGGCCCCAACGGCGCCGGCAAGTCCACCACCATGCGGATGATCCTCGGCCTGGACCGGCCCACCGCCGGAACGGCGCTCGTCGACGGTCGGTCGTACCGGGAGCTGCGGCGACCGCTGCACGAGGTGGGCGCCCTGCTCGACGCCCGGGCCATCCACCCCACCCGGTCCGGGCGCGCGCACCTGCTGGCCATGGCCCGCAGCAACGGCATCCCCGCGCGGCGGGTCGACGAGGTGCTCGACACCGTCGGGCTGGACGGGCGTGCCGCCGGGAAACCGGGCCGAACCCTCTCCCTGGGCATGGGCCAGCGGCTCGGCATCGCCGGCGCGCTGCTCGGCGACCCGCCGGTGCTGATGTTCGACGAGCCGGTGAACGGCCTCGACCCGGACGGGGTGCGCTGGGTCCGGCAGCTGTTGCGCTCCCTGGCCGGGCAGGGCCGCACGGTCTTCGTCTCCAGCCACCTGATGAGCGAGATGCAGCTCACCGCCGACCAGCTCGTGGTGATCGGCCGGGGACGACTGCTCGCCGACGCCCCGGTCGGCGACGTCATCGCGGGCAGTGGACTCGCCGTACGGGTCCGCAGCCCGCACCCCGACGGGCTCGCCACCCTCGCCGCCCGTCTCGCCGCGCACGGCGCCACCGTGGAACCGGCCGGCCCGGACGAGCTGACCGTCACCGGGACCACAGTCGACCGGATCGGTGACCTGGCGTACGAGCTGGGGGTGCGGTTGCACGAGCTGAGCCCGCACGGCGCGTCGCTGGAGCAGGCGTTCATGGAGCTGACCGCCGACAGCGTCGAGTACGCGGGCGGCCCGACCGGAGGTGACGCACGATGAGCACGCAGACAGTGGTGGGCAGCCGTCCCACCGCCGCGCCGGCCGTCAGCGCGCCGGCCGCCTTCCGGGCCGCGGTGGCCGCCGAGTGGACCAAGCTGGTCTCGGTGCGCAGCACCTGGTGGACGATGCTGGCCGGGCTGTTCCTGATGGCCGCGAGCGCCGGCCAGCTCGCCATCTACGCGGCCAACGCCAACACCAACGACGACCCGGCCGACGACCCCGGCATCGTCGCCGTCGGCAGCGTGCTGATCGACGCGGTCGAGCTGACCCAGTACGCCGTGCTGGCGCTGGGACTGCTCGCCATCACGACGGAGTTCACCAGCGGCACCATCCGGACCACCCTGCAGTGCGCCCCGGCACGCGGTCGGGTGCTCCTGGCCAAGGCCGTGGTGGCCGGCGCGGTCACCTTCGTCCTCGGACTGCTGCTCGGCGGGGTCGGCGCCCTGGTCGCCCGGCCGGTGCTCGGCGAGTGGGGCAGCGCGCCGACCGCCGGCACGATCGGCGACATCGTGGCGGTGGCGACCTACCTGGCCCTGGTCAGCGTCCTGGCGCTCGGCCTCGGCGCGGCGCTGCGCAGCGCGGTGCTCACGATCATCGTGCTCTTCGCCACCCTGATGATCGTGCCGCTGTCCCTGCAGGAGCCGGACATCACCGTCCTGAACCGGATCGCCGACGCGTTCCCCGGCGTGGCCGGTGGGCACTTCCTGGCGGGCGACACCGAGCCGTACCCGGGCGCGGTCGGGCTGCTGGTGCTCGCCGGTTGGGCGGGCGCCGCCCTGCTGCTCGGTCAGGCCGCGCTGCGCCGCCGCGACGCCTGAGCCACACCGAGCGGGGGCCCTCGCGGCCCCGCTCACTGCTCGACCAGCCCCGCCTCGTACGCGAGGATCGCCGCCTGCACCCGGTTACGCACATCCAGCCGGGTGAAGATGCTGGTCAGGTAGCTCTTCACGGTGCCCTCCACCAGGTGCAGCCGGCGGGCGATCTCCGCATTGGACAGCCCCGCCCCGACCAGGGCCAGCACCTCACGCTCCCGCTCGGTCAGCCCGGCCGTCCGGTCCCGCGCGGCGGGCTGGCGGGCCAGCCGTCCGGCCCCCAGCTCGATCACCCGGCGAGCCACCCGCGGCGACAGGTACGCCCCGCCGTCGGCGACCGCGTGCACCCCGGCGATCAGTTCGCGCGGGTCACCGGCCTTGAGCAGGAACCCGCTCGCGCCGTGCCCGAGCGCCCGGGCCACGTGGTCGTCCTCGCCGAAGGTGGTCAACATGAGCGTCGCGGTGGCCGGCGCGACCCGGCGGATCTCGGCCGCCGCGGCCAACCCGTCCAACCGGGGCATTCGGATGTCCAGCACCGCCACCCGGGGTCGGTGCGCGCGAACCAGCTCCACCGCGGCCCGCCCGTCGCCGGCCTCGGCGACCACCTCGATGCCCGGATCGGCGGCGAGGATGGCCCGGACGCCGGCCCGGATCATCGCCTCGTCGTCGGCGAGGACCACCCGGACCGGAGGCGGCGCGGCCGTATCGGTGTTCACTGCGCGATCCGCTCCTTGCTGGCCAGTCGACCGTCGGTGAAGCAGAGCCGCCACGTCGGCTCGGCGAGGGGGAAGTTGCCGTCGGTGTAGTACTCGCACCCCGGCGTCGCCCCGCCGACCGGCGGGGTGAGCTGCCGGTGGGGCAACCCGGGCAGGTCGGCGCGCAAGGTACCGGGTCGCATCCGGTCGTACGTCGACTCGTCCAGCACCGTGCCGGTCGTGGCGACCGAGTAGTAGACCAACGACAGGACGAGCGCGAGACCGGCCGGGGCGGCGAGCGCCGTCAGCAGGCTGCGCCGCGCCCGGCGACGAGCCTCGCGCAGCCGGCGCTCGGCGTCGGCCGGCCGTTCCGGGCCACCGCCGACCGGGGCGTCACCGTCGAACGTGCCATCGGTCACGGCGGCCACCGCGACGGGCACTCCCGACCATCCCGCGCCGTAGTGCGATTCGGCGGGCAGCGGCAGCCGGGCGCTCACCGCGAAGCCACCGTCGGGGCACGGGCTTGCATCCAGCACGCCGCCGGCCAGCCGGACCCGCTCGGCGAGGGCGAGCAGACCGCTCCCCGAGGAAGCCGGTCGGGGCAGCGGGCCAGCCGGCGCCGACGCGTTACGCACCCGCACCTCGACCCCGTTCCGGTCCCGAGCGAGGGTGACGGTCACCGGCGCGCCCGGGGCGTACCGGGCCGCGTTGGTGAGCGCCTCCCGCACCACCTGATGAGCGGCGGACCCGGTCAACCCGGGCAGCTCGACGGTGTCGGTCGGGCCGTCCAGCCGTACCGCCATCCCGGCCTCGCGGGCCCCGACCACCAGGTCGACGACTGTCTCCCCCACCGGGCGGACGCCGGCCGGACCGCCCTCCTCCCGCAGCACCCCGATGATGCCGTGCAGCCGTTCGGTCGCCGCCGCGACGCTGGCCCGCAGCTCCCCCACCGCCGTCCGATGCTCCGGGGCGAGGTCGTCGGCCAGCTCCAACGCGGCGGCCCGCAACGCGATCAGGCTGAGGTCGTGACCGAGCGAGTCGTGCATCTCCTCGGCGATGCGGGCCCGCTCCCGCAGCCGGATCCGCTCCGCGGCGCCCCGCCGCTCGCGCGTCAGCGCCTCGACGTGCCGGCGGCCGGCGTCGGTCAGAGCCTGCTGCTGCCGTCGGTACCGGCCCACCAGCCACGGGAACACCCCGGCGAACAGCAGCACCGAAGCGAGCAGGAACCAGGTCGCCGCCCCGGTGCCGAGCAACCCCAGGTTCAGCACCGTGCCGCCGACGGCGATCACGCCGAACAGCGCGGCCGCCGGCGCCGCGCCCGCACTGCGCCGCCCGCTCAGATAACTGAACACCGGGATGGCGAAGACAAAGTTGCCGTCCACCAGCGAACCGAGCACCACCAGCAGCAACCCGACAAGCGGCCAGCGCCGCGCCGACGCCACCGCGACCGCCAGCAGCGCCAGCGAACCGAGCAGCAGCGCCACGTCGAAACGCGGGTACGGCGGCGTCAACCGGGCAGCCGCGATCGGGGCGGCCACCACAGCCCAGAGCAGCACGTCCAGCAGCGGACGCCGCCACCGCCCCGGCAGGTCCAGGATGCTCACGGCGGCCACGCTACCCACGCCCGACCTGCCCCGACACCGACGAAAGTCAGGTGTTCAGCTGCTCTCCTCGGCCCAGACGCGCCAGTCGTCGAGCACCCCGTGCAGCGCGGGAGTGAGCCAACCCGGCGCCGACCGCCGGAACACCCCCGGGTCCATCGCACCGGCGCCGGCCGGCACCGCGCCCAGCAGGTTCGGCACCAGGTCGGTGAGGTTCGTCCAGTGCACCAGCTCCGGCGACGCCGGCCAGGCGCCGATCACCACGCCGGCCGGCACCGCACGACGGTCCAGGGCCTCCAGGGTCAGCGCGGTGTGGTTGAGCGTGCCCAGCCCGGCGCGGGCGACCACCACCGCGGGCGCGCCGAGCGACACCGCCAGGTCGGCCATCGTCCACGGCTCGCCGGACGGCCGCAGTCCCATCGGCACCAGCAGGCCACCGGCCCCCTCGACCAGGACCAGGTCGTGCTTGTCCGCCTCCTCGCGGACGGCGTCCACCGCCGCGTACAGCTCCAGCGGCGGCAGGTCCGCGACCCGGGCCGCGGCCAGCGGGGCGAGCGGGTCCGGAAAGCTGGCCAGCGTGCGACCGGTCAGCGGAGCCGCCAGCCGATTGACCACGTCCACATCGCCCGGCTCACCGCCGGCCGTGCCGGTCTGACCCGGCTTGAGAACCGCCACCCGCAGACCGGCGGCCTGCGCGGCCGCCGCGATCGCCGCGGTGACCACCGTCTTGCCCACCTCGGTGTCGGTGCCGGTGACCAGCACCGACCCCTCCCACGCGCTCACGGCGCTCCCTCAGCTCGCGACTGCGGGGCTCGCAAACCCGGCTCACTCCTCGCGCTCACGGCGCACACTCCACGATGACGTCCAGGGCCCGCTCGAAATCCGCCCGGGGCACTCCCGCGCTGACGGTCAGGCGCAGCCGGGAGCGGCTGTCCGGGGTGGAGGGCGGCCGGAAGCAGCCCACCGCGACTCCCCGGTCCCGGCAGTCGGCGGCCCAGGCGGTCGCCGCCTCCGGGCCGGGCGCCGCCACCGAGATCACCGCCGCGTCCGGCGCGGAGACGGCCAGCCCGGCCGCGCCCAGTCGACCGACCGCCAGCGCCACCCGGTCGGCCACCTCGGCGCGCAGGTCGTCGCCGGCCCGGGCCAGCCGCAGCGCGGCGTGCACACCGGCCGCGACGGCCGGCGGCAGCGCGGTGTCGAAGATGAACGTACGGCCGGTCTCGACCAGGTGTCGGACGAACTCCGCCGGGCCGGCGACCACCCCACCCGCCCCGCCGAGCGCCTTGGAGAGGGTGGCGGTGATTACCACGTCCGGCTCGCCGGCCAACCCGGCGGCCGCGACCGCGCCGGCACCGGACGGACCGGTCACGCCGAGCGCGTGCGCGTCGTCGACCAGCAGCAGCGCGCCGTAGCGGCGGGCCACCGCGTGCAGGTCGGCCAGCGGCGCGAGGTCGCCGTCGACCGAGAAGACCGACTCGGTGACCACCACCGCCGGGCGTCCCGGCGCCACCGCCAGCGCGGCGGCCACCGCCGTCACGTCGGCGTGCGCGCTGACCACCGTCTCCACGCCGGAGATCCGGCAGCCGTCGATCAGCGACGCGTGGTTGTGCGCGTCCGAGACGAGCAGGGTCCGGGGCTGGACGAGGGCCCGCAGCGCGCCGAGGTTGGCCAGGTATCCGGAGGAGAAGACAAGAGCCCGGTCGGTGCCCAGCCACTGCGCCAGCTCGACCTCCAGGGCCTCGTGCGCGTCGGTCGAGCCGCGCACCAGCCGCGACCCGGTCGCCCCCAGCCCGTACGCCGACAGTGCCGCCGTGGCCGCGGCGGTGACCTCCGGGTGGGTGGCCAGGCCGAGGTAGTCGTTGCCGGCCAGGTCGGTCATCCGGTCGTCGGCGGGACGCGGGTGCAGCCGCCGGGTCAGGCCGGCCTTCGCCCGCAACTGCGCGCGACGATCGAGCGCCGCCAGCCAGTCCGCCACCGTCACCCCTTAACCGCCGTCCGCGCCGGTCACGCCGACACCCGCCGGGCGAAATTACCACCCGCCGCCACCGACCCGACGAATCCACTCGGCAAGCGGGGGCCGACCGGCGGCGGATGTCGACGACGATCGGGATCCGAGGCGACCATCACCACGTACCGTCAATGGTCGGTCACTAGGGGTCGCCACCGGCGTGCGTCGATCTCCGCGGCGGAGATCGACCGGATGGCAGGTCGTACCCGCTCGGCCGGGGGCCTTGTAGGGTACGAGCCATGCCAGAGATCCTCGACCAGGCCCGCACCCAGGTCCTGGGTGACGGCGTCGGCCTCGACCAGGCCGGCGTCCTCGCCGTGCTGAACCTGCCCGACGAGCACCTGCCCGCCGCCCTCCAGCTCGCCCACGAGGTGCGGATGCGGTGGTGCGGCCCGGAGGTCGAGGTCGAGGGCATCGTCTCGCTGAAGACCGGCGGCTGCCCGGAGGACTGCCACTTCTGTTCGCAGTCGGGCCTGTTCACCTCCCCGGTGCGCTCGGTCTGGCTGGACATCCCGTCGCTTGTCGAGGCCGCGAAGCAGACCGCGCAGACCGGGGCGACCGAGTTCTGCATCGTGGCCGCCGTGCGCGGCCCGGACGACCGGCTGATGAAGCAGATGCGCGAGGGCGTCGCCGCCATCAAGGCCGAGGTCGACATCCAGGTCGCCGCGTCGCTGGGGATGCTGTCCCAGGAGCAGGTCGACGACCTGGTCGACATGGGTGTGCACCGCTACAACCACAACCTGGAGACCTGCCGGTCGTACTTCCCGAACGTGGTCACCACCCACTCGTGGGAGGAGCGGTGGGAGACGCTGCGCATGGTCCGCGACTCCGGCATGGAGGTGTGCTGCGGCGGCATCCTCGGCCTCGGCGAGACCGTCGAGCAGCGGGCGGAGTTCGCCGCGCAGCTCGCCGAGCTGGCCCCGCACGAGGTGCCGCTGAACTTCCTCAACCCGCGCCCCGGCACCCCGCTCGGTGACCGCCCGGTGGTCGAGGGCAAGGACGCGCTGCGGGCCATCGCCGCGTTCCGGCTGGCCATGCCGCGCACCATCCTCCGGTACGCGGGCGGCCGCGAGATCACCCTCGGTGACCTGGGCACCCGCGACGGTCTGCTCGGCGGCATCAACGCCGTGATCGTCGGCAACTACCTGACGACCCTGGGCCGGCCGGCTACCGCCGACCTCGACCTGCTCGACGAGCTGAAGATGCCGGTCAAGGCCCTCTCCGCGACCCTCTGAGCTGACCGGTGAGGACGACGTGACCGAGCTTGTGGCAGCGCAGCGCTGGTGTGACCGCTGCGGCGAGGACGCGTCGGCCGCCGGGCACGAGTCGTGGGGGGGGGCGCGGGCGGGGGGGGCCCCGCCCGCCAGCCCGCCCCGGCCCCCCCCCCTCAAGGTGCAGGGGC